>CAIKAA010000261.1 GCA_903825275.1 uncultured Fibrobacterota bacterium
TCAAGGACGACGTGAAGATACCCTCTGCGGTGATTGCACCTCCGACGCAGCCAGAGCTGGCATTGCGAAGGGATGGCGCCTTCTTGCGCGCCACCTCCGCCCTCGTCGGCGAATGGCAGATTCTGTCTCTCGATGGCCGCAACCTCACCACGCCAACCTTTGGGCGATCCCTTTCTATTTCCGCTGATCGGCTGCCTCGCGGTGTTGCGCTGGTGGTGTTCCGATCGCCTGGCCAGGTGCCGGTGACGCAGCGGTGGACGTCTCCGTAGGGCTCGATATGGAGAAAGACAAATGGTGAAAATTCGCGCCCACAAGTTCTATGCATCCTCGTCGGTACCCATGTCGTATCGCGCAATGTCATTTCTGATCGTTTTGAGCGGGTGGATCGTTCCGGTCCGGGCGGGCGTTTCGAGCTGGCCGGTTGTGGTGCGCGATCATTTGGCGGGGACATCGACCCTAATCCAGGTGCCCTACAAGCTTTACGATAGCACGGCAGGCTCGTGGGTTGGAACTCGGCCTGGAATTGATGGCTTACCTACTCCCGCGACGATATGGGATCCACCTTTCGAGCAGAACAGACATGTTTTGCAGAAAACAGACACTCCGCCTGGTTGGCCAGGTCGCATCGCGATCCGGTTCGATCGACAGAATGTGACCGGGACCTTTGCGCACGAATGCTCAGGAGTATTGGTGGGCCCAAAGTTCGCATTGACTGCCGCGCATTGTGTGAATTATCGGTCCTACGAAACGATTGAGTTTGGCTGGACGAGTGATTCCAATTATGTACGCCCTGGTTTTGATCGGGGCCACGATCTGCCAGAGGCAAATACATCCGGTAGGCGAATGGCTCCGGTAAGAATTGTGAAGTCCTGGGTGTCGCGCAGCGTATTCGAAAATGCGAATGAGCGGGGCTTTCCGTATTCTGGCGATGACGATTGGGCCATCTTAGAGTTGGAGCGAGATGTCGGCACAGATCTGGGATGGGCTGCCGTTGGACCCTTAAAGCCCGGGGACGAAAACCGGAAATACCATTTCTTAGGGTATCCAGGTCGCCCTCAGTGTGGCACGGGAGCCTTTTGTGATACGGTGAGCCGCAGTGATTCTCTTTCGCACTCCTATACCCCTGTTGAGTTGAATTATTGGGATCCTACAGGAAAAGACCAAAAGCTTGATTGGAGGCCACTCGTTAATTCTTGGTTTGGCGAGAGCGGATCAGGATTCCTTGATTGTCCAGACGCGAAATGCCTAGCTGGACGGATGGTTGTTCGTGGTACCCGTTGGACGGAATTTGCCATCAGCGCCGTGGATAGCATCATGTCCGGTGTGATCGCAACTCTATTGAAGGACGTGAAAATCCCCGCATCGGTCGTCACCTTGTCTCATTCGAACTTCGACCTTCATCTCGACCACGGTTTCTTGCGCGCCACCTCTGCCATGATCGGCGAATGGCAGATTCTGTCTCTCGATGGCCGCAACCTCACCACACCAACCCTTGGGCGATCCTTTTCTATTTCCGCTGATCGGCTGCCTCGCGGTGTTGCGCTGGTGGTGTTCCGATCGCCTGGCCAGGTGCCGGTGACGCAGCGGTGGACGTCTCCGTAGCTGATTCATCAGGAGGAAGATCAATGGCCATCTCGCGCGCCCAAAACGCCTCTACCTCCAGATCCTATCAACTTACCCCATTCACCCAACCCAAAGGCCATCCATGAGCCTGAAAAGCCTCCGTTCTGCACGATACCCCTCTGGACAACGGCACGTGCTTCGCGTCCCGACGTATGCGGCGATCTTGTATCCGTCCCTAGGTGCGCCAGGAATTGTCAAGGACGGCAAGATCCACCTGATCTTATTGGGACCCAAAAGTCTCGGCCTGGCCGTCATCAACACCCATCTGAAAGTTCTGCTAAACAAGTCCATGCCAGGCATGTACAGCAACAATCCGTTGTTTGCCGACTACAAGGTGGATAGCTCGATCACCTGCACACGGCTCGACACGACCGACAACTTTGTCACCATCGAAGAGATCGGGTTCAAGGCGGTCCTGGAGCCCTTTGTGATCGATACCTACCTCAAGAACCTGGTGACCCCAAAGGGAGAGCGCTCCCCCGACACCTTTTGGCATTTGACCGTCGAAGCCGGCCCCCTGTTTGGGAGTGGATCCAACAAGATTTTCCTTCACTGGAGCGACACTGGCGTGTCGAGTCCGCAGGACTTTCAGGAAGCGTGCTTTATCGACCGTATCTTCAATACTTCGGAAAAAGACCTGCACCGCGAAAAAGACCAGCGACAGGGATTCGAGATTGATTCCAACAAGCCACGCCTCTATCCCTATTCGGACGGATCGGAGCCCCTCTTCATTGGCAAGCGCTTGCGCGAGCGGCTTCTGTCCTTCCAGGATTCGTGGAGCCCCTCGGTCCCGTGCCTGAATGCCGCCACCTTTATGGCCGACGCCCACGTCACGCTCACCGATTTTCACCCTGTTTACCTGCTGCCCGCCGACAAAACCCACCTGAGCTACGGATTTATTTCCGACCTGCACTTGGTCACCAAATTCCGTCTTCTCAAACACACCGATGTCCGCGTGATTCCGGGGCTGGCTCCCGACGAGCTGGCGCAGGAAGTCCCCAAAGTCGGACCGCTGGTCGCCGACACGATCGAGTCTCTGGAAGAGCATTTCCAAAATCTGTCGCGCGATCCCGACATCGACGCCATCGTGATCGCGGGGGATTTGGTCGACTTCCACCACGACAATTTCCCCACCGACATCTATGCCCGCTTTCCTGCCGATTGTGTGAAGCCTCCCCAGGAGAACCACTACCTGCGGATCTGGAAGGCGTGCAACCAAAAGGAAGCTGCCGACCTCCAGGCCAACCACCAAGCGGGCACCGGCACCTTGGGCATGTTTCGGCTGATCGCCGATTTCATACGGCAATCCGACAAACCGGTCTTTTTGGTCTCTGGTAATCACGATGCTTACAAAAAGCCGTTTGGGATCTTTCCCATGGTCTTGGGGAATCGCACCAACGACGAAATCCCGGCCGACTGTAACCTAACGATTCTGGAAGCTTGCCTGGCCTTTGGCCCGAGTTACGACAACGTCTCGCTGGACCTTGCCGAAGGCTTTCGCCCAGATTCATTCACGGTCCCTTACAGCAAATTCGTCCCGGAATTGATCCGGCTATTTTATCTGCTGTATACACCGTTTCGTTCCTGGACCTTGGCGCCGGTGTCAGGCCAACAGCTTATGCTGTTGGATTGGGGGGATGACGAAACGATGTTCAGCAATCAGGAAGGCGATTATTCCCACCTTCCGCACGCGAAGCAGGCGGTAGACAAGCCCGACCAGAAGGTGGTCGAGTTTGCAGTGGCCCAAGCCGAAAAAGAGAATCGTCTCACCCTTTCGATGTCGCACTTTACGTGGGTCTCGCACATCCGGGGCTTGCCCATCCAAGACGGGAAACGGCAGGCCGCCATTCCGCTGGGTGATCTCGACGATCCCGAAGTCACCCAACGGACGAATGGA
>CAIKAA010000262.1 GCA_903825275.1 uncultured Fibrobacterota bacterium
CCAGCGAGCCCGGACAGGGCACCCGAATCCTCTTGAAGTTTCCGGTCTTTGTCCCCCTTTCCGAGGCAAAGGATTCAAGCGTCCAGTTCCAGCCCAAACCGGATCAAAACGCCCTGCGCATCCTTGCGGTCGACGACGACGAGTTGATCCGGATGACCCTTCAAAAAACCTTGGAATTTCTGGGGCATGAGATCACTCTGACCTCGGGTGGGGAAGACGCGCTTTTGCAGCTTGAAGGCGGTCTTCACCCCGACGTCATCCTTTTGGATTTCAACATGCCCACCATGAGCGGAGCCCAAACCTTGGCGCGCATGCGGGCCATGACGGACCCCATTCCGGTCTTGATCACCACTGGCCGAATGGACCAAGAGGCTTTGAATTTAGCCACCTCCTACAGCCATGTGTCCCTCCTTCAAAAGCCCTACAGCATTGGGGAACTTCGCGAGAAATTGCAAGAAATCCTGATGGTTTGAGCTGGCTTTCCATAATTTGCCCCCCAGCCGAGAGGTGAATTTGGAAATCTGAGAAAGGGGTTGCTCATTGTATTGGTTTCCAGTAGAATCTAACCTTGGAAATCCAATCAATAAGGGGCAATGAAATGACCAATCGGAAAGAGACCCATTTTGCGGTCTTTTTTGCAATCGCAGCTTTATTTTTCCCCGGGTCATCCCTCGCAAGTTCCTTGGCAACCTCGGAACGAACGGTATTTCTTTCCATGGAAAGCCCAATCGGGCCTCATAGCACGGATTTTGATTTTCTTTGTTTGATTCCTGCCGCAACCGTGATCAACCACGGAACGCCTTCGGTGCTGGCCATTCATTCTAAGAACGATCTTGATTCCAACATTTACCTTCAAAACTATTTAGCTAGATACCAACCCAACCAAGCCTACACCATCCATTTTACCGCAACGATTCCCCACGCCACGACCTCGACAAGAATCGATGCCAATTCGAGAATCGCTCTTTCGGATACGATTGCACTCAAGTTTTGGAAGAGTGCGGAAAAGATTGTAGCCGTGACCGATAGCAGTTATTCCGATGCCCTTCAAGGCTCTGCGCTGGCCGCTGATCTAAAAGTCCCCTTGGTCTATTTCACTTCCACCCAAAGCATTGACTCTCTTGTTGCAAAATTATCTGCGAAAGAGGTGATCTATATCGGCTCCGCTTCAAAGTCATTTTCTGTCAATACAACTCAACTAAAATCTCCCGAAGATGTTTACAAATACCTTAAATCACAAAATATAATTTGCAATTACTTTGCCGCCACAAATGCCGCCGATTTATCTCTAACCGATGGACCAAAACAATCCTTGATCGCCCCCTTGATTGCCGCTCGACGCAATGGCATTGTGGTCCCGTTGCAAAATACGAGCAATTCTAACGATGCGGTTTTGGAATTAAAAACGCTTTACTCCTCCATCAAAGCCTACCCCCAGTATTTGGCATTGATCGGATCTTCGAAGGCCATTCCGTCCTGTTTTATCCCGGGCTACACGATCATGAGTGGAACCGATGTCGAAAACGATTTCAAATATTCCAACGTTGATTCCGACTCATTTCCAGATATTGCGGTGGGAAGAATCGAAACCTATGATATTTTCGACGCCAGCATCTATGCATCCAGGGTTTCGACCTACGACAATTTGGTGGATCAAAACTGGGACAAGAAGTTCATTGAAGCCGGTTCATTCAATGGCGTTGATGTCAAAGACCTTCTGGAAAATTATGGTTTTAAGGAAACCCACAACTATTTAGGTCAGGACATCTCGGATGCTACGCCCTTTGAGTCCAGCTTGATCCTTCATTTTGATCATTCCAGTGATCAATTGCTGGGCAGCTCCCTTACGGCATGGTCCAAAAATATTTTGGCGCCAGCTGTGGTTATCGCCTCGGGCTGCTCGCCGGCGGGAATTGACATGAATGATACCAACAACACGAAACAACTCTTCAAATTAGGCGCGGTGGCCTTGCTGGGAGCCGCCAGAACATCGTTTCCTTCCGGTCAAATCTACCGGAATTTGATGGTCAACAAACTTTTGGAGGGAGCCTCGGTGGGCGAGGCTTTCCAATCCGCGCTCCAAACGGTTGCGGTGATTTTTCTAAACTATAAACAGACCCCACCGGTAGACAATCTCTTCCGACAAACGCTTTACAACCAAACCTTGGCGGGCGATCCCGCCCTCGTCCTCAACATCCCCCAACCCCCAAAAATCAAACCGGCTTCCAGCTCCATTCATTTGGACACACTCACCCTTTCCATTCCCGATACGATTTTCTCCGAAGCGCTCACCTCAGGTTACATTGCGGAGGTAGGTTGGAGCGGTGGGCCACTCTATTCTCCGGCCAGCCCTGGCGTCATCGCCATCCCCTATCGAATCTGGGATCGGAGTCGAACCGAAATGAAGGACAGTTTTGATTTGGTCTACTTGGCGAGCATCACGACAAGCAATCCGCAAACAACCATTGTCCCACTGGATAACTTCCCCGCCCCGTTTCAATTCAATTACTCCTATTTTGTGGACAGCCTGCCCAACGGAAAATACAACATTCTTTGGCTTGTTCAAATCGCTCGTTTCAACCCAGAAACGGGAGAAATTACCGACAAAATCGATTCTTTCAAATTCAAGATCATCCAACCTACAAGCGCTGTGGCCAAAGCCCAATATTCTAGGCCATTGCCAGGGTTGGACAACCTCAATGGGCTTGTGTTCGATCTACGGGGACGCAGAATCAACCTCAAGCAATTTCCCGGAAAACACACTCCAGGACGATCGAACGGTCTTTTGGTTGGAGAAACCAAAAACGGCCAAGCAATTCCAACCCTCCAAATGCGCTAAGGACCCGAGATTCACCGGATCGGTGGAGCCGCGCGGTTGTTCCGACCGTTCAACAGGGCGTTCCTTCCGATCCTAGAAAAGGTTGACCCAGGCCAGCAAAGAGACATCGATCGACGCATCGGCCCAGACCTTGACCCATGTTTCTTTGGAGACCGTGGACGAGGAAAAGCCACGGTCCACCGTCGGGAGATCAGGGCAGGTTGGCCCAGGCGACGACCTCGGACTCGTCACCGCTTTGCAAGACCACGAATCGAAGGCCCACGCCCAAAGACGAGACAATTCCTGTCAGGGCCCCCTTCGCCAGTTTCGATTGTCCCAACACCCGCCCCTGCGAGTCGAGCAGACGCAGCGCCCCCTCGCCCGGCAGCGGAGTCGACCGTGTCCAGACAAACCCGTTGGCGACGCGGCGGAGAGAAAGTTTGGAGGACGATTCCTTCCGAGGTCGAACCCAAACGCCTCCCTTCTTCACCAAAGAAACGTTGTCCAACGCAAGAGTCCCGGTGGCGCCTCCCAGATTGAATTGGAGGACCGCGGCCGGGCTTGAACCGGTGGGCACAAGCTCTACCGCAATGGTTTTGGTGGCGGTACCGATTTGGGCGCTCCCCCCGCCCAGGTATTTCCAATCCGGAGCTCCGCTGGAGAAGCCCATGGCGATCGAACGCGCCACCGTCGCGGAGGCCTCGAATTGCAGGATATAGGTCACCCCGGAATCGATCGGCACTCCCGATTGCGAGAGCTGGATGTGATAGGTCGTATCGTCTTGTTGACCGATTTGGATGGAAGCTTTCCCTCCCGCATAGACCGATGTCGCCACATTCCCCACCGCCGCATAAAATCCCCACGAGGTGCTCGCCGTGAAATCGCCATCTTTGACCAGATTGGTTCCGGAATTGGGCTTGAAGTTGGCCAGAATCGTCCAATCCTTGGTCACAGAGGCAATTTTCAGGACCGTGTCAATTCCTGTCGTGTCGCCTGTCCAGCCCGTAAACGCATAGCCCGCCGTGGCAATGGCCTTGAGAATCACCGTCTTGCCGGAATCGATCCGACCGACAGGATTCGACTGGACGGTACCTCCCGCACCCGCGCCCACCGAGACAGAAAATGTCCCATTCCCTGTTCCATCAAGCAAAATCGAATTGGAGTCGGCCAGAAAGGCCTGTCGCAGGGAATGCCCGAAGGTCGAGAAGCCCTTCATCCAGGGATCGCCGACGTCGCTCTGGTACTGCCAACCCAAGCCACCGGCATAGCCCGCCTGATCGAGATAGGTCATCAAGGTATCGACCTTCCCGGCATCCTGTAGTTTGCTGGACGATGCCGTCGAGGGGCTCCAATCGCTGGAAGCGTACTCCCCGATCACCAACGGCTTGTCCAAATTCCAAGTCGCCGAACTTTTGGTGAAGGGACTGTTGCCCGTGCCATTCCATCCGTAATAGTGCGCCATATAAAAGTCCAACACACCACCGGTGTCTCCGCCAGCGGCAACCAAATTGGCATCGGTGTACCAATTCACCGTCGACAAGGATGCGGCTCCATTGGAAACCAGAACCTTGGGAACCAACCGATGGATCGTCCCCGCAATTCGGTTCACCGCCTTCTGGACCTGTGCCTTCGAAATGGTGCCCGCGGGCGACGACCATCCATCCACCATTCCCTCTGGCTCGTTGAACACTTCCCAGCCCAAAAGGTTTGGATCGTTGCCAATCGCCGAAACCACTGGGGTCAGGTAGTTCTTCGTGTATGCCGACAGCCCCGAATCGGTCGTCAGCATGGTCTTGTTGTTGGCAAGGATGGACGGGCTCAAGCTCTTGTCCACCCAGTTGTGGGTCAGCAAGACCGGTAGGACCAGGATCTTGTTGGCCTTGGCCAATTGGAGCATGGCCTGGATGTTGGCGATGGTGCTGGAGCCCGGCCCCCAAACGGTTCCATTGGCGTAGATCGGATCGTTGGTGCCATTGGTGGAAAGCCAAATGCGCAGGGTGTTGCCACCTGAATCGTGCACGGCCTTCATTGCCGCGCCGATGCGGGAAAGGGAGCTTGCAGGAAGCGGCGTATTCCCGACGTCTGCGGCGTAGCTGATCCAAGCCAGGTTCATCCCCGAAACAAACACCTTCTTGCCAGAGGGGAGGGTGACTCGAGATCCCGCTGGCATGGCCAGGGAAGTGGACGTGATCGTCAAGGAAGCGAGAGCGAATAGCGTCTTGATCAATTCAGATTCCTTTCTTCTCTCCAAAAACAGCCGTTCCAAATTCTTGAGCCTTCGCCCACTGGGGAAGTGACTGTGGGCCGGCATCGATTTCAGATTGGAGTATAGGTGCGAGTCCATTCCAAGGCCGACAACATTCGTTTCCTAGTGCGGTAATCGTATTATTGTATCATGCAGGTGTATGGCGTGAATGCCGTCGAACAACTCAAGGCAGTTGCTCTTTCCTCCAAAGGCACTCGCCTACCTTCGATTCGGGACCTCGCGGCCGCAACCGGTGTCAGCACGCGCACCATCCAGGAGGCCGTGCAAGAAGGCGTTCGCCAAGGCTGGCTGGAGACCAAGAGGGGATCGGGAATTTGGCCCAAAGGTTTTATGCCCCAACCACCTGAGTTGCCGCAAAGGCTCGATGCCCTACGCCTTGTCGAAAAGATCTCCGAAGAAATCCAATTGGGGAAACTTTCCACTGGACAGATTCTGCCTTCTCCCAAAGACTATTCAAAAACCCTTGGGCTCCATCCTTCCACCGTGCGCAAAAGTTTGGCCATTCTCGGTTCAAGGGGCATGATCGATCGACAGGGGCGTACATGGAAAGTCAGCCGCCCGCCCCTCAAATCCTCGGCCCGAGCTCCGCTGGTGCTGTGTATTGGTGCCCCCGACCAGGCGGGCAATTTGCGAATGGATTCGGATCGAGAATGGGACTTTTGGCGCGAAATCCAGATGGAAGCCATCCGGTGCGGATTAGAACCCCGTATTGTCACCTGGGAGAAGGAGGAGACGTCCCATAAACCACCCCGCAGCAAGCACAGGACAGGCTTTGGCACCAGAGGTGCCCCGCCAAGGTTTGATTCACGCAGCGGTCGGGGAATCAGACCCGAGGAGATTGAGGCGAGCGCATTCGGTGCCATCGTTTCGACTTGGCACACACAGGACAGCCTTCCACTGCTCAATCGCCTTGCTCGTTTGCGGATTCCCACTTCCGTCTGGATCGAAAATCAGGAAACACTTCCCGGAAACCGGTTTCGGGAAGCACATCGCCTTTGGTTCCATGACCTGGCGTATGGCAAAGGGGCTGGGGAAACCATGGCAGAGTACCTGGGCAAGATCGGGCACCAGAAGGTCGCCTGGATTTGTCCGTTCCAACAAAGTTCCTGGGCGCAAAATCGACTGATCGGGCTCAAAGAGTCCCTGCCATTTTCTGTCAAATTGATCGAAGCGACGGGAAATTGGATCTCCGAATGGGACCTTCAAGCGAAGATTTCCCAAGACCCATTGGTTTTGGAACGACTTTCGTTGGACGGGCTTCCGTGGGGGTGCAACCGAGACGATCTCCTGCGTCCTTTGGTGGAGGAGATCACGCGTCAACGCTGTCTGGATCTGTTTGGGCCCCAACTGGAGGCCGCATTGAGCTCTGGAGCCACGCTTTGGGTGGCTGGCTCGGATCTGATTGCCCAATGGTGCCTGCATTGGCTGGGCACCAAAGGAATCCAGCCCCCGAAAGACTTGGCGTTTGTCAGTTTTGACGATACCCGGGAAGCTTCGCGATTGAGGCTGTCCAGCTTGCGATTCGATGCCCAAGGCATGGCCAGGGCAATGATCCGTCAGATTCTGTCGTCTTGCCAAGAACACAAGCGGATCACCCATTATTCCGGGCATGTAGTCGAACGCGCTTCCTCGATGCGGTGTTTTGGGGCGTAACAGACCTGTGATCCAGGCCCGAAGCACATTCGTGGTGCGTCACGGCTTGTCCGAACCGTTTCTGGCAACAGCTTCAGGCTGGGTTTGCACTTTCCCTCAAAGTTTCCGGGATTGTTTCGGATTCCTCACAAAAAGATTTTCGCGATCCGAAATGGAACCATCCGCATCGCAGGGAACCCCGTGATTGGCGGAACCCACGCAATCGCGCGCTCCATCATCAAACAATAGGAACCCTCATCCAATCGACGCAATCACGTTGCCGCGACGACAGCCTATCCGTGTTGACACGGCATTTATGCGGCCAACTGGTCTGATCGAGAAGTGTCTGCGGCACGCTTTGCGGAGGATGCGCTTGTTGCGCTCTTCGGAATGTCGCAGTCCATTTCTATGGAACGATTCTGCTTGAATAAAACACCAACCAAAGTCCTGAATTGACTTTTTCTTTGCCACAGTGATAAGCTCCCCAAGATCCCTCCTTCGTCGAGGTTCGGAGACCAAATGTCGAATTCGAATTCGTCAATATCTGCCCCAAGTCTCTCGCTTCCTCCTCAACTCTAACGCGAAAACAGCCAGACTATGAACCAACAGATCGCCTCGACACTGCTCTTGGGAATCCTTTGTGGCAGTCCCGCCCTGGGGAGCACAGACACGGAACTATCCCTGTCCGACTTGATGGACATCAAGGTCGAATCGGTGAGCAAGCGCAGCGAACCCTTGATTGCCGCACCGTCTGCCGTGTACGTGATCACTTCCGAGGACCTGAAAAAATATGGGATCACAAGGTTGCAGGATGCCCTCAAATTGGTGCCGGGGGTGGTGTCGCTGGATGTGAATTATGCAAGCTCCAGCGAATTCGGCCTGCGGGAAGACGTGAGCGAGATGCCCACCAAGATTGCGTTCCAGCTGGACGGGGTTCCTCTCCAAAACCTCGCGCATGGGTCGCTCTTGCTCAAGGGAATGAACCTGCCCATCGATGAGATCGACCGCATCGAGGTGATCCGCGGCAATGGCGGCACGGTGTACGGAGCCAATTCCGTTTTGGGTGTGATCAGCATCTACACCAAGCACCCCTCCAATGGGCAAGGCTTGGCGGTCTCGGGCGGCGGCGGTGGGCCTGGTCATGCCGATGGCGCCTTGCGCTACGGCAGCACTTTGCCGCTGGGCCAATCCACCCACTGGATGCTGTATGGAGGGATGGACTACAACAAAGGCTATGACCTCGACGGCAGCCGGTTCAGCGGCGCCACCGTCGCCGCTCCCACTCCGACAGGATCTGTCACGATCGAAAACAAATTCACGAGCGACCAGACCGACAAGCCGGTCAATTGGAACGCGATGCTTTCGACCGAGACCAAATGGAGCCCGACCCTAAAAACCGCCTTGAGGCTTTATGCCAGCGGCATGGAAGACAACACCTACACCAAGAAGGCCTATCCGTACCTCACCTACACCCAAGCCATGGCCAAGGTCCTTCCCTCGGTTCTTCCCAAGTACGTGACCACCCCAACCGACCTCCCTGCGGCTGAACAATTGCTTGCTTCGGGAAACACCAAAACGAGATCACCTCGGACGTCTTCAATCCCGCCAATGTTGGGATGAGCACCCAAGGTCCTGAACATATCTTGAAGGCCCGTACCAGTGTCGAACTCCACTGGAACCTAATGGCCTCAGTCGATGGCGAATACTATTCCAGCTACACTTTTATGGAGGAAAGCTATGACTATGCCCGTCAACAGAATGACTTTTCCCACAAATCGCCGACTGAAATGAAAGTCCAAGACGATGGCGGTCGAGAAAGCTTGGTGCATTTGAATGCCAATCTCGCTTGGGCCTCGAAGGACAAGCGCCTGAATGTATCGGTCTACGGCAAGAACCTCGGGTTCTGGCAATACGGCATCGAGGCCAACGATTTCCAGGGTCCGCATCCCGAACGCACCGGCCCGATGTATGGCGCCGAGGCCAAATGGGGTTTTTAACCTAGATCCGAAATGCGCAGCTGGGCGCCTCCCCTGACGGGGCCGCCCTCCCTGCGGCTCGCGCTGTCGCGCTCGGTGCCGCAACACCGGCATCGAGCGATTCGTGAATCGCCCCTACGCCGGTGTTGCGGCACCCGCCTCTGGCGGCCTGCGGTCCGGCTGGCGCGGGATTGATGCCCGTTTCATGGGCGGAATTGCCCGGTTGAGGATCATGGTGGTTTGAGGGCCCGGGTCGGGGCCGTAACCTTTAGGCATGCACAAACCTCTCCCATCCTTGTTCAAAAAAATTCTGGTGCTGGGCACAGCGGCCTTCGCGACCGCAGCGTCTCCCTTGCCTTTGGAAGGGGTGTTCCAAAGCCCCGATGCCAAGAAGACGATTCGCATCACCTGCAAGGCCAACGTGTGCCAAGGCGCCATCGTCGCAAGCCTCGACCCCAAGGTTGCGGTCGGGCAGGTCGCCCTCCAAAACCTCCGCCCCCAAAATGGAGCTTGGGACGGCGAGGTGGTCGCGCCGACCGATGGCAAAAGGCTTCCCCTTCACCTTGTGGTGCTCGACAAAAACACCCTGCGCCTAACCGTGAAGTCGGGATGGATGGAAAAATCCCGCGATTGGAAGCGCGTGCCATGAAACGATTTTCCCAAAACTTGATGGGAGTGGCCCTTGCGGTCCTGGGCATGGGAAACCTCGCGATGGCGGCTCGTTTGAATTCGATCGAACAAGCTTGGAATTTGGCAGAATCGACAAATTCTGACATTTTGGATGCCCGGGCCGAACTCCAAAATGCCCAGGCCGAACGCGTCGGCGCTTGGCAAAAAGTCTTCCTGCCCGAAGTATCGCTCCAAACCACTTACACCCAAAACCTCCACATTCCGCCCACCACCCTTCCCGGCAGTGCCTTGGGGCATCCAGGCAAGGATGTCCAAGCCACCTTGGGCAAGACTTGGGTGGGAACAACGGGATTCCAAGCCCAGATGGCCATTTTTGATCTGGCCCGCGCTCGGCGAACCAGCGTGGCCCAACACACAGAAAGGCTGGCCGCGTGCGGGATCGATGCGGCCCGCGACCAAATCCGCGAAAAGATTGCCCAAAAGTATTTCGAAGCAATCTTGAATCAGGAACTGTGCCAAACTTCCCAACAAGCCCTGGACCTCGCCGACACCTCCCTTTGGCTGTCCACCCAAGCCTGGAAAGAAGGTCGGGCACGGGAGTCCATCAAAAACCAAGCCGCCGACCATCGTGAGAACGTTTGGCGCGCGCTGCAAGAACGCACCCTGGACAGCGAGAACGCGCTTTTGGATTTACAGCTCTTGTTGGGAATGGGCCCCGAGGACACCCTGGTCCTTGGTCAGATTTTGTCAGAACCGGTCATTCCCTCCACTCGACTCGAATTTCCCCCCTCTGTGGCCGTGGTGCGGGCTCAGGAACGGGTGGACCTAGCCCAACAACAGCTTAGGGACGCACAGGCGAACTTCTTGCCCCGGCTTTCGGTCAACTGGCAGAAGGGTTTGCGGCAAGAAAGCGACCAAGCCTTCGACTTTGGCGCCAACGCCCCGCTCCAAGAATCCTGGGGTGTGCGGCTAGAAACGCCCTTGCTTGCCGGAGGCGAACTATCGCTTGCCGTGCGCAAGGCGGCGCTCGCTTTGGAAAGAACCCAACGGGATCTGGAAAGCGTTCGCCGCAAACAAGCCATCCAAGACCGTCAACTCGAGCTGGAACGGGAAAATTCCACTCGCCAGATCGAGTCGTCCCGCCAAAAGGTGGCGTGGATGACAGAAAATGCCCAACACGCGTTGCAACTGTATCGGGAAGGCGCCGTCGGTTTGGATGAAAAGACAAAGGCCGATGCCGACCTGATCGCTGCTCGAGAGACACGGCTTCGCGACTTGGCGAATGCCCAATGGATTTGTGCCAAACAAAAGAATCGGATGATGGGAGGTCAGAAGTGAACAAAGTGATTTGGTCGGTTTCCGGAATGCTTGCGGCAACGGGAATGTTGGCGCTGGCCGGATGCAAACAGGAAGGGGTCCACCCGGTGGTCCAACCCATCACGGCGGTAGTTTTCGCCACCGGACATGTGGAATCCCAAGGAGAAATCCGCGTGCTGGCCGTCAGCGACGGGACCCTACGAAGTGTACCCCTACAAGAAGGTCAGCTGGTCGAACCAAGTCAGATTCTGTCCCTCCAAGACGCCGATGCCGCGGTGGTCCAGGAGAAAGCCACGGCTCGCGATCTCGAACTGACCCGCGAAAACGCCTCCCAGACGTCGTCGGTGATCCAGGGGCTCCACGAGCGCATCCGCGCTGCCCAAAGCCGTTCCACAACCGATTCGCTGCAATGGGAACGCACCCGGCGGCTGCGTCAATCGCAATCCGTCTCCCAGCAGGAGCTGGAAAACGCCCAGGTTGCCTTGGATCGATCGCGCTCAGACCTGCGCAGCCAAGAGAACGAGCTGGTCACCACCCGACGCAATCTGGATCAGGCCTTGGTCGCCAGCGAAAGCCAGCACAACATCGCCGGGGTCAACGGGGGCTATTTGGCTCTGCGGTCTCCGGGGCGTTTTCGAGTCTGGCGGGTTTGGAAAAAACCGGGAGAATTTCTTCGCAAGGGCGAGCCGATCGCCACCCTGGGCACCGACTCGATGGTCGCCAAGCTCGACATCGACGAAGGGAACATCGATCGGGTGAGAGCGGGCCAGGAAATCAAGATCGAATTGAATACGGCCAAAGGATTGGCGATTGCCGGCACCCTCACGCGGATCCTGCCCTACTTCGACGAATCCTGCCAGTGCTACCATGCCGAGGCTCGCCTCCCGAAGGGCGAACACCTGCTGACCGGGACCCTCTTGCAGGCCAACATCTTGACCGACCACAAGGACCAGGCCTTGCTGGTCCCGCGCGCAGCGCTGGAAAGCAACCACTCGAGCCTACGCGTTTGGCGCGAGGGAAAGCTCGCGACGGTTTCTGTCAAAACCGGGATCGTCACCGGCGATTGGGCCGAAATTTTGGAAGGCCTTGCGGCCTCTGACGAACTGGTGATCGGGAAAGACCATGACTAAGCCCTTTCGGATGAAGATCGAGACGCAGATTGCTTTGACCTTCATGCGTTCGCGTCCCAAGATGACCATCGTCGCCTCGTTGGGTGTGATGTTCGGCATCGGCATGTACATCTTCATGAATTCGATCATCGCCGGGACCAACGACTATTTCGAAAAGGTCACCTTGATGTCGACCCCTCACCTGCGGATCTACCAAAAGGTCCCCCGCAACGACGAAACGATTCTTGGACAAAGATTGTCCGATGGTTCGATCCCGCTGGTGGTCAATCCCCAACTGGTTCCCACCGTGACGCGGATCCGCGATCCTTACTCCCTGATGGACCGTTTGCGGCGCGACCCCGATTTGCTGGCCGTCTCGCCTCAAGTGAGCGCCAACCTGACCGTATCGAAGGGGTCGGTCGAGAAAAACGCGAACTTGTGCGGAGTCGACATTTTGGAGCAAGACCGCATGTTCGACATTGCCTCGACCCTGATCGCAGGATCGCTGCGCGACCAACAGCAATTGACCGACGGCATTTTGATCGGGGCGGTTTTGGCCCAAGATCTGGGTGTGAGTGTGGGAGACCACCTTTTGCTCGCGGCCTCGGGACATTCAAGCCGCAGTTTGCGAGTGACCGGGATTTTTCGCACCACCATCAAGGCGGTGGACGAAGCCAAGATCTACGCCCATCCCGAAGCGGTCCAGCAGATCTTGCAAACCGACCGCAGCTATGTCACCGAACTTTTTGTGAACGTGCGCGACTACGACCACCTCACCAAACCCATGGCCCAAAAACTGCGCGAGCGCACGGGCTACAGCGTCGAGACCTGGGAGGAAGCCAACGAGCAGTCCTTGGCCGGGCGTGTGATCCGAAACATTCTTGCCAACGCGATGATCTTCACCATTCTTTTGGTGGCGGGGTTTGGGATCTACAACATCTTGAACATGACCATTTATGAGAAGATCAAAGAGATCGCCATCCTCAAGGCTACCGGGTTCGCGGGAGGCCACGTGGTCTCGATCTTTTTACGCCAGTCGCTGTTCATCGGGCTTTTGGGCGGGGTGGTGGGCGTGCTCTTTGGCGCTGGCCTAAGTCTCGGGATGTCCCACGTTCCGATTGGTGTTGGGGGCCTGAGCCACCTTCCCATCACCTTCCGATTCCAGGATTACCTGCTGGGCTTTCTCTTTGGAACCGGGACCGCATTTTTCGCCGGACTCATTCCTGCTCTCAAAGCCTCGCGGGTCGACCCCGTGAGCATCATCCGAGGCTGACCATGACCCACGCTCTCCAAGCCACAAACATCCAGAAAACCTTTTCGGGAGCCGAGCCGTTCCAGGCGCTTCGCGGCATTTCGCTCACCTTGGCCAAGGGCGAGTTTGTGTCGATCACGGGCAAGTCGGGTTGCGGCAAATCGACCCTCCTCTACATCCTCTCGACCCTGGACACCGCCTACCAAGGCACGTTGCACTTGTGTGGGGAACAGGTGACCGGGCAAAGCCAAGACCAGCTCGCGTCGTTTCGGTCGCGCCACCTGGGGTTTGTGTTCCAATTTCACTACCTGCTTCCCGATTTCACCTGTCTGGAAAATGTGATGATTCCAGCCCTTCGCCTGGGGGCCAAACCGATCGCCGAAATCGAACACGATGCGATGGAAAAATTGCGGCTGTTGGGTGTGGGCGAGCAGGCGACCAAGCTCGCCTCCAAAATATCCGGCGGCCAGCAACAGCGCGTTGCCATTGCCCGCGCCCTCATCAACGATCCCGCCATCCTGATGGGCGACGAGCCCACCGGAAATTTGGACAGCCGAAACACGGGCATTGTCTTTGACCTGTTCCAAGGCATTGTGCGCGATTTTGGCAAAACCGTTCTAACGGTCACCCACGATCCCGATTTCGCCCGTCGCTCGGACCGCGTGATCGAGGTGGTCGACGGTTGCGTGAACTAGGTAACAACATTATTTGTCAGCCCGAGCAGACCTGGGCTGCGGTGATTTTCTGTCGTTTTCCGCGAACAAGCGATGGCGTGCTGCCACGATGGCTTGGTGCAGTCTCGCTTCCAACAATTCACGTGCAGGAAGTTCTGTTATGTATTCTGCGACTCGAATATTGCTCTTGCCCAGCTGCAACAATTCTACGTGTTCGGATGTTTTGCCGGTGCATAAAATCAATCCGACCGGAGGGTTTTCTCCTTCACGCATCTCGTGGGCTTCCAGGTAACGCAGATACAGTTCCATCTGTCCTTTGTGGGCCGCTTCGAATTCGCCGATCTTGAGATCGATCGCTACCAGGCACCGCAATCGACGATGATAGAACAAAAGGTCGATCCGATAATCCCGCAAATCGACCTGAAACCGCTTCTGACGCGATAAAAACGCAAAGTCGGTCCCCATCTCCAGGATGAATCGTTGGATCTCGGCCAAAATCGCCGATTCCAAGTCGTGTTCCGACCACGCATCGGACAGCCCCAGGAAATCGAGGATGTACGGATCGCGAAACGCCAGATCGGCGGTCATTTCCCCTTTTTCACGCAGCTTGGCCAAATCGATACGGATCGTCTGCTCCGGCTTCTTTGAAATCGCCGTCCTCTGGAACAACCGCGAATTCACCCGTTCCTGGAGCTGGCGCGACGACCATTTCTCGGCTTTGCACAGCTCAGCGTAAAACTCGCGTTCCAACGGATCGTCGAGGTAAATCAGAATCTTGAAGTGGGTCCAACTCAATTCTCTCCGCGATGCGGAGAGAATTGGCTCTTCCGAAAAAGTCTCCGCGATGCGGAGACAATGCGACAACTGTTTGGAGCTCCACCCTGCCCCGAATTCGATGGTCAGTCGGGAAGCAAGATCATCCAGGACCCGTTTTCCATACGGAGCTCTCTTGCCTCTCACAACGTATTGATACAGAATCTGTCCAACCTGCCAGTATAACAGGGTCAGCTCCGCGTTTACTGCCTGGATCGTTCGCTGTCGGGCATGGACGATGATGCCGCGGATTTCAGCAAGTATCGTTTCATCCACCACTGTCGACTTCATCGCCTCAAGAGTTTTCCTAACCCTGCTCACGTTCTACCTCCACTCATCCTCAAGAAACGAAAATCAGGCTATCTAGCTAGATTGCCTGGAAAATTAGAATGACAATTCTTGGACGCTTCCCCTGCGCCACTCATCACCGCCACGGCTATTCCTTCAGCCAGCGCAGGAAGTCGGCGGCACCGGCCTTGCTCACCACGACGGGTTCGGGGGTGGATGCGTTTAGGCGAATTTCGAGCTTGCGCGCCGCGACGGGACGGACTTCCCGGATGGCAGTTCGGGAAACCAAAAATTGTCGATTCGCGCGACGGA
>CAIKAA010000263.1 GCA_903825275.1 uncultured Fibrobacterota bacterium
AAATGGGGCTTCCCTTGGTCGGGTCCAACGTGGGAGGCATCCCCGATGTGATTGTGGACGGGGAAACCGGACTTTTGGTGCCACCGAGCGATTCGAAAAGTTTGGCCAAGGCCCTGCTCCGTCTGGCCGATCATCCCGGATTGGCCAAGACCCTGGTGGAAGGGGCTCGCGCCAGAACCAGGAAATTCTTCTCGTGGGAGGTGGTGATTCCGGCGCTTCGGGAAGTGTACCGAAAGGCGATCTCCGCTTCGAGGTGAGGACAGGACTTGCGCGAAGGAGTGGATGAGGGCCATAATGGGGGTCAAATGCCATTGCGCCAACCAGACAAGGAGATGCTGGTCCCCGGGAGCCTTCTTCCTTGGGATTTGATGGATGTGGATGGGCGGATTCTGCTCGCCAAAGGAACCCCCGTTCCCGACAGCCACCGCATCAATGACTTGTGGACCCGGTCTTACTACAGGGAAATCGAGGAGTCGAATCCCACCTTTGCCAACGCGACACCCAGCCCTTGGCGGATGAAACCCCAGTGGCAAGAGGGAGCGGTCCCCAAATTCTTCCAATCCGTCGGACGTTTGAGCTGGCAACTCGAAGGCTTCTATTGCGAAATTCTCAATGGCCACGTCGAATCCTTCGTGGACCGCTTTCTGGAATACGTCCGCTTTTTGCAAATCCAAATCGGCAAAGACGCCGACGCCTTCCTGGCTTCCATGGAGTTGTTCGACGAGGGTCGCTACGGAACCGTCCACGCCTTGCATTCAGCCACCTTGTGCGAGCTCGTGTCGCTTCACCAGGGAGTTCGGCCTGAAATGCGCCGGGTTTTGATCGCGGCGGCCCTCACACGCGACGTGGGCTTTTTGGAACTGCAAGACGAACTCAACCTCCAGAAGGATTCGCTGAATTCCCGTCAGCAAAACCAAGTGCGGCTTCATCCCATCGCAAGCGCCCGGCTTATCCACGATGCCGGAGTCCGCGACAAAGATTGGCTCTCGGCCATCGAACAACATCACGAGCGGCTAAACGGTAGCGGTTACCCGAACGAACTGTCTGGCGACAATATTTGTCCCTGGGCCAGATTGCTGGGGATCGCCGACATCTACAGCGCGATGACCAAGCCACGCGCCTACCGACCGGCCTTTCAAGGGCCGAACGCCATCCATTCCATCTTCCAGACCCGAGGATCGCTGGTCGACGAGGCGGTCACCCAAACTTTCATCCGGGTGCTGGGAGTCTATCCTCCCGGGGCGTTGGTGCGGCTTTCGACGGATGAAATCGGCGTGATCACCCGCCGGACCGAGAACATGAAATGCCCCGAACTTCGGGTGGTGGCCGACTCCTCCGACAAATTGCTGCAGATCTACCACCCCCGCGATTTGACCGACGGCCTCACGACCATCCAAGATTTTCTGCCGCGCTCCAATCGGTTGCGTTCGCGGTTGAACTATCGCCAACTTTGGGGGGAAGGTCCCGTCGCCTTGCGGCGATAACAAGTACCTTCCGTGGACATGATGTTCGATTTCCGTTCCATTTCTGTGTATTTGGTCACCGATCCAGCCTTGTCTCTGGGGCGCAGCGAGTTGGACGTGGTCCGCGCCGCCGCCGCCGGGGGGATTCAGCTAGTGCAATACCGCGACAAGCTGGCCAGCAAACGGTTGTACCTCGAAAAAGCCAAGCGCTTGGCCCAATTGTGCCGGGAACTCGGAATTGGCCTGATCTTGAACGACCACGTCGACATCGCCGCCCTGGTGGACTGCGCCGGCATCCACTTGGGTCAAGACGACCTGCCGACCGCCGAGGCCCGCGCCCTGCTGGGACCCACCAAGGCGATCGGGCGCAGCACCCACAATCTTTCCCAGGCGTTGCTGGCCTTTGGCGAAGGCGCCGACTACCTCAACGTCGGCCCCGTGTTCGCCACCAACACCAAAGCCACTCCCGTCAAACCGGTCGGGTTGGACATGGTCCGGGAAATCACCCAGCGCGTGACCATTCCGGTCACCACCATGGGCGGGATCCAATTGGGAAACCTATCCCAAGTGATCGACGCCGGAGCCGACATCGTGGCCGTGGTCACGGCCATCACCCTGGCTCCCGACATCACTTCCGCCTCGCGGGAACTCATCGCGTTGGCAAAATCTGTCAAACAAGCTAGGACTCCCGCGTGACCCCCTTCTTGACCATCCGCGTTGTCCTGGAAGCCGGTGCGGCTCTGGGGTTCATGTTGTTGTCGGTCGGTGTTTTGGGACGTCCCTTTTGTTTCCGGCGCCAGCTCACGGTTCGGGAAGCCCGCATGACCCAAGTATCGGACATCCTGCTCTGGGTCGGGGCGATGGTCGTGGTGGTGGCCCATCTCGGGCTTTGGTTTTCTGTCGTGGGACTGGGAACCTGGTTCTATTTGTCCAACCCCCTGCAAATCACCCAAGTCGTGTTGTTCCTGGGAATTTTGGTCCTCGATGTCTGGCCAGCTCGCAAATTTCGCTCTTGGTCGCGCTATTTGGACCTGGACCAAGTGCCCTATTTCACTGACCGCGAGTACCTGCTGATCCGCCGCATTTGGAGAATCCAAGCGGTCTTGATGGTGGTTCTGCCGGTCTTTACCCCGTTGATCCGGATGGGCATCGGACTGTCTCGTTAAGACAAGGTCCTGTCGACCTGCATGAATTCACCTAATTTATCTGGTGTGAACTCCGTAACCTTGCGCCGACTCTTGCTCATCCCAGCAGTCCTTGTGGCTGCCCCCAACCGTCCTCTCGCGCTTGCCAGCGTGGATCCCGACGGAATCCGCACCTTGCTTGCCAATCCTGCGGGCTTGGCGCTGGTGGACGGCCAGGAGGCATCCCTGCAACTGGGAGGCAACCAAAAGGCGGGTCAAGACGCTCTGCTTTTGGGAGTGCCTCACTTTGGAATCGGGTGGGAACAGCACCCGGTCGGCGACCTCTCCACCAAAGAATCCAATTTGGTGTTGGGCACCGGCGCCAGTTGGGGGGGGCATTTTTCTTGGGGAGCCCTCGCCACACGCCATGTCGTGGAGGACGTTGTCCAGGGCTGGAGCGCCGATCTGGGCTTGCTTTGGAGGCCCATTTCCCAAATTTCTTTGGCCTGGGTTTGTCCCGATATCTTGAACCGCGATGATTCCCGCGACCGGACCAATACACTGGGTCTAGGGTTTCGCCCTTTGGGAACGCCCGAACTTTCCCTTTCTGTGGAAGCGTTTTTGGCGGGGACCCCGTGGAAAAACACCTCATGGTCCGATCCGACCTGGGAACTGGGTGCCAAGATCCGTCCCTTGGATTGGCTCGCACTAGAAGGGCGGTTTGACCCCCAACACGCCAAAAGCTATGGCTTTGGCCTCCAGATCCAAGCCACTCCCAATGTCGGGTTCTTTTCCACCGCAACACCGAACCCAGCCGGTCCCGAATTCCAATCCGCAGGCATCCACTACGCCTCGCGCTCGCGTCAATCGGTGGAGGTGGGAGACGGGGTTTTGGTCTATCGCGTGGCCCAAAGCGCCTCCGAATCGCCTTCCCAACGATGGCTCCGCACCACACCTGGCTTCCAGAAGGTCCGCGACGATTTCCGCGAAATGGAATCCATTCGCGAATTGAAAACCGTGGTCCTGGACCTGGGCTCCACGCGCTTTTCCCCCGTCCAAGCCGGAATCCTGCGCCGGATGATTTTGGACCTAAAGCGTTCTGGCAAGACCGTCTATGCCTGGACCAACGATTTGGACATGGCCAGCCTCCATATCTTGTCGGCCGCCGACAAAGCCGCCATGTCGCCCGATGGCACGGTCCGCACCCGCGGCTTGGCGATGGACGTGCTCTATTTCGGCGGGCTTTTGAAACAGCACGGGATCGCGGTCCAGGTCGTGAAAACCGGCCCCTGGAAAGCCGCCATGGAACCATTCGAAAAGACCTCGATGTCTTCCCAAGCTCGGGACAACATGTCGCGCCATCTGTTCGATCTCGATTCCATGATCCTCGGCGGGGTGGCCATGGACCGCAAGCTCGATCCCGCCGCCTTGGTGGCCTTTGTCGACACCGGCT
This sequence comes from uncultured Fibrobacterota bacterium, assembly GCA_903825275.1. Classification (GTDB taxonomy): domain Bacteria; phylum Fibrobacterota; class Fibrobacteria; order UBA5070; family UBA5070; genus UBA5070. Next base: position 4,041 of record CAIKAA010000263.1, read on the forward strand.
CGGCCTTGCCCAAAGCAGCACGGTCCCAAAGATTGGTCGACACCTTGTTGGATCACGACCACCTCTCGAAATGGGCCAAGGGACGGATTTTGTCACTGCCTTTGGGTGGCATCCACAACGAATCGTGGGGCCAATCTCCCCGCGTGGCGGTGGTCGTCCTGGAAGGGCAGATCACCGACAAACCAGGAGAAATGGGGATGATTCCCTGGAACAGCTCCTTGGTGGCCGAAACGGTTTCCGCCCGGCTCGATGCGCTTTCCAAAGACCCTCGGGTGGGCGGTGTGGTCTTGCGGATCCAATCGCCCGGCGGCTCGGTGACCGGTTCCGAGCGGTTGCGACGCGCCGTCGAGCGGCTGGCCCAAGCCAAACCCGTCGTGGCCAGTTTTGGAAGCATGGCAGCTTCGGGCGGCTACATGATGGCGCTTCCCGCCTCGAAGATCTTCACCGAACCCGAAGCCATGGTGGGATCGATCGGCGTGTTCGCCGCCCAAATTTCGATCGGAGGCTTGCTCGATTCCTTTGGAATCCGCGCCGAGCGGATCCGCACCGCTCCACACGCCGGAGCCATGTCTCCCTACCACCCGTTGGATTCCCTGGAACTGGGACGCATGACGGAATTTGTCGAGGATGCCCACCTGAAGTTCTGCTCGGAGGTCATGAACGCACGTCATCTCGATACCCTCGCCTTCCACAAGGTCGATGGGGGTCGGATCTTTTCCGGGGCGCGGGCCGTGGATCTAGGCCTGGCGGATTCGACGGGAGGATTGGACGACGCCGTGCGGTGGACCCAATCCAAGGCGGGGCTCGGTGCGAATCAAACGGTGATTTGGTTTGACGGACAATCGGGCGAGGAGACCCTTGACGACGCCGCAGCCTTGATGGCCGCCTCCCAGGCTTCGGAACAAGCCCGAATGTGTGGGTGGAAGAATTACCTGGAGTCGTCGCGAACCACGATTTGGTCCCAAACCGTATGGGAGCCACAGTGGGAATGAGACGGATTTTGGTGTTGGTGGTCTTAGTCACCCCGTTTCTTTCGGGTTGCCTTTGGCTGAACACCCTCTTCAACGGCCGCAAGGCCTGGGAAACCGCCGAACGGTCCCGCGAGGTTCGATTTCGCAAGAATCCGATGGACACCATCGAGGTGAATTCCGAAGAGAAAGCCCAGTACGAACGCGCGATCGCCAAGGGCTCCAAGATTCTTGAACTTTGGCCCAAGGACAGTTCTTGGCATCCCGAAGCGCTGATTTTGATCGGCCGCAGCCAACAGCGATTGGCGGATTACGGCAAGGCGGTACGAACCTACGCGGAAATCGTCGATCGCCATCCCGAAAGCGAGCGCTACATGCCCGCGATCCAGGGAACCATCGAATGCCTTTTGGCACTGGGTCGGTTTACCGAAGCCGCCGATTGGATGAAACGTTTGGACAGTTTGAAGATCGAAGGCGGGCCGGCGGGACTGGCTTGGATGCGGGCCCAGCTCGCCTTGGGCCGATTGGACAGCACCACGGCTCGCAAAGAATTGACCAAGATTCTCGCCATCGAAAATGCTCCGGTGGCTCGCAAGGCGGATGCCGCCTGGCTGTTGGGAAACATCGCGTGGAACCAACAGGATTGGGATTGTTCCCGCAACGCCTTCCTCCGTCCCGAAATCCAGCATCTGGCCTATGTCCGTCGTTTTCAGGCAAAACTCCTGGCCACCCTGGCGCTCGAGAAGAAAGGGCAACCCCGAGAAGCGATTACGGAGTTGCGCCTTTTGGCAGTCGACGGTCGCTATTCCCGCTCGGTTCCCGACATTTTGGTGGAATTGGGCCGGATTGAATTCGCCCAGGGATGGCACGCCGACGGCATCACCGACTTGACTCGCTTGGAAAAACTTCTGGATCCACCCGACAAGGTGGCCGAAGGCTTGGTGATGTTGGGCAACGACGCGCGATTGCGTCGGATCGATGATCGGGAAGCCTTGCGGGTTTACCAGATCGGCGCCAGGGCCGGTGGGAACACTTTCTGGGGAAATCGCGCCCGCGAATTGGCCTCGGCGCTTTCCGATCTCGCCCGTTTGCGCGAACAAAAGCTGAAGGATTCGGCTTGGGTCAACTGGAACTTCGACATGGCGGAACTTTACCTCTTGCGGTTGAACGGGCGAGACAGCGCCCGCGTCGCCTACCGCCGCATTTTGTCCGACACCAACTCCAAGCCGGTCCAAAAAGCCCGCGCGAGCTACGCCTTGGCCTGGATCACCGACGACGAAC
>CAIKAA010000264.1 GCA_903825275.1 uncultured Fibrobacterota bacterium
CCAATTCAAACTCCAACGGGCCAGCACCGACCCCGCCGAGCTCCAGGACCACTCCGCCCGCGCCAAACGGACCGACGTTTACAAAATCCTCTTCCTCGAAGAAGTCCCCACCGCGCAGGCCAACGTTTGAAATCTGCAATCCCTAATCCCAAATCCGCCGGCGCCCCCTCTTTGCCATCCTCCCCCGGCGCTTGGCTATGGCCTGTTGGCTATCGGCTATCCTCGCCCCGCTACCCCGCCCCCACATCCTAATTCCCGATGGCTCTCAACCCTCAACCGGGCCGGCCTCCTCGAATCCACCCTCCACCACCTCCTCGCTGCATGACCTTCGCTCCTTACAACACCATGCCGAAAAAGGAGGTTGAGAGGCACTTGGCGATGATGTCACCGCCAGATAGGGAACAAGCGTTAAACGCGCTGGACCATTCGTGCAGTATGTATGACGCGCTCGGCAACCACTTGCCACATGACTACGAGAAGGAGAATTTGCTCGAAGTCATTGGCAAGAGGGATGCCTACCTGATTGACAACAGCTCTGAATGGCGCAAGCACTGCCTGTTGCCGGAGAATCGCGACAAGGCGTTTATCATATCCCCATCGCTCTCCCGCGAAAACCCTAACACCAAAGAATTGATACTCGACAAGGTCCGCTGCAAGCTCGGAACCATCTTCAGCGTCGGCATTCTCCCAAAACGTGGCGGCAACTTTTGCATTTTGGTGGACAGACTTGATGAGCACTTCCGCTACACCTTCGATAACGCCAAATTGACGGAGGCCTCTAAGGGAAAAGGGCCAACCGTCGCAAAGCAGAGGGAAGAAATATGGAGGATGATCGAGAACGAGAAACGGGAAATACGCCCCCTAATCGAGGCACAAAGGGCCGCTGACCTTCCGCCGCCGGAGCGGATTCGTGTAAAGATCGAAACGTTCAAGAGCGAGATTAAACGACTAGCCCCTGAGTGTAAGCACAACATCTACAAAGCCAAGGAACTGGTTGCGCTGTGCTACGCGACCCTGTTGATGGAAGATTCCCAACCGAAGAGGGACGAAGGGCCACGGTATGAGTTTGATTTGCCTGAATATGAACATGTCTTTGGCGATATGTATGTGGTTCAAGGCGCCATCTACTTGCGCGCAAACATTCTGACCAGAGACGGCCCGCAAACCCAAATGGCCAGTTATGCCGACATCAAGTGCTACCATGTCCCACGTCATCTTTGAATCCTGACAAATGAGCGATCCTCGACATCAGAGCGTGGCGCAGGTGGAAGCGTTGCTGCAGCCGTGCGACGCGTTAGAGGCGCAGTTGCGCCAGCCCCGCATTCCCGGCCCAGCCGCTGCTTGAGCCGGACCAGTTTGATCCCCAGTTCGACGAAGCTAAATTCACAATAACCCCCTCTCCGTCCCTCGCCCCCTTGGGCCAGGAACCCGTCGTAAACCTTTATGACCACCCACCCAAATCAACCCTCAACCCTCAACCTTCACCACTCAACCTCCCTCCCCCCAGCCACTCATTAACACCCAGCTTGAGTGGGGTGTGGGCGATGGTCTCGACGTCGGAACCGCTTCAGCGATTTACCCGCCACCGTAAACCGCTGAAGCGGTTGGGGAGCTTGTTTGCGTGTGCCACACCCACCCCGCTGAAGCGGGGGTGTTAATGAGAGTCGGCCGCCCACCCCGAAGAAATCTGTCGTGCGCCCCTTCCAGCAGTCGGCAAAACTCGCCGCTTGCTACCCTCCCCTCCGTTTGACAGCATGGGCACGCAATGAGCGCGCTCGAACACCAATTCTCCCCTCCTTGCGTATTGCCACTATGAAAGCGCCGTCTTGCTGATGCCATAGCCAACTTCAAGGGTGCTGGCATCATTGTCGAAATACAAAGACGGCCTGGATGGAAGAATAACCTTGATGCCACCAGGGAGAAGATGGCTTGCAGGGATCAGCGCCGCCACCTGTAATTGGTCATGACCAATCAACTGACTACCCTCTGCACTGCCGCTCCATAGTCCTGCCTCCTTGCCGGGGTGGGGCTGTGTGGGCGGGGTGCAAAGGGGGTGGCGCGGTTGAATCCTCGCTTTAGCTATGAGCCGGTCGTGTGCGTGGCTTGGATTTGCGCCCCTACAGCCTCTCCTGGCGATTCTGACAGCCTGGATCGCCCCTGAACATGGTGACGCTGGCTCAAACGCTTCCTGGGCCTCACAGCAACCACGGCAACCGAAGAAAGAAATGCCCCAGATGCAGACGCTGGCGCAGGTGGTGATTCCTGTTGCCCTGCTACTCCGTGGTCCTCCTTCATTCAATCGCGGATCATGGGGTGGTGGGTGCTGAGCTTGAAAGCATTGGCGATCCTAATTTTGGCTGTGAGGCGGTGAACATGGCCAACTATCCCATTGACCAAGACGGCAGAATTGGGTGTTGTAATCCTCCGGCAGAGGCGCATAGTCGCGTTATGATCACAATCTTCTTCAAATCCCTTCGGTTCCTTTTCGCCATCGGTGCGGCGTTTTGGGCCTGCGCGGCGGCTCAGGCGCAGGCGCCGGCAATCACTTCCTTAAATGGAAACGGGGTATTGGTGTGCAGTAACCTGGTACCCGGGAGTGTGGCGACGGTGGAATGGGCGTCCTCGGTGGCAGGACCCTGGACGAACAACTGGGCGGGACTGGATGCGGTGACGGCGGACGCGAACGGCAGGATTCAAGTAAGCGTGCCGATGTTCTATCGGGTGCGCACTAATTACGTGCCCTCTGGCATGGCGCTCATTCCTGCCGGTTCGTTCGTGATGGGGGATACGTTCGGCGCAGACTTGCAGAGCTCCGAGTTGCCGCTGCACACGAATTACGTGAGCGCCTTTTACATAGATACGCATAAGACGACCAAGAGTCTCTGGGACACGGTGAAGGGGTGGAACGGGGGCAACGGGTACAGCTACCAGAATGCGGGTATGGGGAAGGCAACGGACCATCCGGTGCAGACGGTCAACTGGCGGGACTGTGTGAAGTGGTGCAATGCGCGGTCGCAGATGGATGGGTTGGTGCCCTGCTATTACAACGAGGCGGGGTTGACGTCCATTTACAAGAGCGGGACGGGCACGCCCTACCCGAACTGGGCGGCCAATGGGTATCGCTTGCCAACTGAAGCTGAGTGGGAGAAGGCAGCACGAGGTGGTTTGAGCGGTCTACGTTTTCCCTGGGGTAATACGATCTCTGAAACCCAGGAGCTGTAAATTAATTCGTGTAAGTGGCCAAACGAAAGGACAATGAAATATGGCCATTACCGATGCAGTTTTGAACGAACTACTTAAAGACTATCAGAAGCCCGAAGATTTGTTGGGCAAGGACGGACTGCTCAAGCAG
>CAIKAA010000265.1 GCA_903825275.1 uncultured Fibrobacterota bacterium
GCCTAATTTGTGGTGCTGTAGCGGTCGCAGGATCCTCAGACACACGAGCTGCGATTTCAATCTCCTCGGGTCTGATCCCCCGACCGCTGCGCGTTCCAATTCTTGGCGGGGCACCTCTGGTGCCAAGCCTGTCCCGAAGCTCCCCTGCGATGCCCTGAGCTTGTCGAGGGGTGGTTTATTGGCTTTGCCGCTTGTGCCCAAACGACAGGTCCGGACACCATCTCACTCCTCGGCGGCGGCCCGGGCCTTTCCGATCTCGATCCAAAGTCCATCGACCAAGGGTTTTAGGCCCGTGTGGGCTTGGGCCGAGACGTAAAAGCTGCGGGGCAGCAGTTTGGGATCCACAACCCGGCCCAAGTCCACCTTGTTCACGGCGACCAGCCAGGGCTTTTGGAGCAAGCGCGGGTGGTAGGCTTCCAATTCGGCGCGAAGCGCTTTGACGGCATCTCGCACCCGTTGGGCGCGTTGTTCTTCCGATTCGTCTTCGCCCGTGGGGTCCCACGGATCCACCACAAAAAGCAGCACGCGGGTCCGCTCGATGTGGCGCAGGAACTGGTGCCCCAAACCCTTCCCTTGGGCGGCCCCTTCGATCAGGCCCGGAATGTCGGCCATCACAAACGAATACCCTTCTCCGGCTTGCACGATGCCCAGACTGGGAGCCAGCGTGGTGAAGGGGTAGTCGGCAATCCGAGGCGTGGCGCGCGACAAGCTTGCCAGAAGGGAGCTTTTGCCTGCATTGGGGTAGCCGACCAAACCAACATCCGCGACCATCTTCAGCTCAAGCCGCAGTTCTTTTTCTTCTCCGGGGAGTCCGGGAAGGGCCTTGCGTGGAACTTGATTGCGGGCGGTGGCGAAGTGTTGGTTCCCCAAACCACCTTTGCCGCCACGACCAGCGATCCACATTTGCTCGGGTTCGGACAGATCGGCCAGAATCTGGCCTTCTTCATCCTTGACCATGGTGCCCACAGGCACCCGGACAATCAGGTCTTCCCCATTGCGACCGGTGCAATTCGAACCTTGGCCGTGCTCGCCGCGGGCGGCGCGGAAGGTCCGAACGGTTCCAATGTCGTAAAGTGTTTGGATCTGGGGGTCGGCATGGAAGATCACATGTCCGCCACGGCCTCCATCGCCCCCGTTTGGCCCCCCAAAGGGCACGTATTTTTCCCGTCGGAACGCAACACAACCGTTGCCTCCGGCACCTGCTTTGACTTGAACGCGGCTTTCGTCGAGAAACATCTCTGTATTTTACCTCAAACAAAAAAGGGGACTCGTGACGAGCCCCCTGGAAACGGTACTGGTCCCGATCAAGAGTTCTACTTGAAGATCTCTTTGATCTTGGTCCAGTTGGATTGATGGGACTGCACTTTGTGTTCTCCGGCCCAGGCGGCAGTTCCGGCTAGGAAGGAGACGAGCAACAGGATGTGAAAGGTCCGCATGTTCATAATTTACTCCTCCTAGAGGGAATCGGCAGTTCTTTTCCCTCTTTACCCCGAATTAGTCGTGATAAAAGCGATCCAGGTTGTTCTTTATTTTTCCATCCAGTCGCCGGGTCATCATGAAATCTTGGAAGACCTTTTCGCCCAATTTTTGGTTTGGATGGCGCTGTTCAAGGACTGCTGAGGCGAGCTCTTCGGCGGAAGGAGCGGCCAGAGAGTCGATCTTCACGGCCACCGCGCCCTTTCCAGCGGTGGTTGGGCCAACCCAAGATTTGGGAGATTGGCTGGCCTTGGGCCAAAGGCGCAGCAATTCATGGGGAGCGTAACCCAATCCATTCACCCATGATTCCGAGGGACGGCCGACCATTTTGGTGGTGACCAGTTTGCCAACCTGTTGGTAGCAAGCCTCGACCGTGTCGCAAGATTGGATTTTGGGGAGTGCC
>CAIKAA010000266.1 GCA_903825275.1 uncultured Fibrobacterota bacterium
AGCGCTCGTCGCTCGGACTTTGCCGCCCAGGCCGTTTCCAAGGAAGGTTGGCCGAATGCCTTCAACATCCTGGAAGGTTTCGAAGGCACTGGCGCCGACGGTTGGCTATCCAGAGGACTACCCACTACCCTGGATTAATTTTTTCAGTTATATAAATCCAGATTTCAATTCCGGTTTTATATAGCTTTTGCTCATGATCGAACGTCATTTTTCCGTTCTGATCCGGTCTCGATGGGACGAGATTCGGTGTCTGTACCTGGGTGGGGCACGTCAGGTGGGGAAGACAACCCTTCTCAAAACCCTATTCCCCCAATTGCCCTATGTGAACCTGGAAACTCCCGAAGCGCGGAAGTTCGCCATCCAAGACCCCAAGGGGTTTTTGAAGGGGTTCCCCAATGGCGCCATTTTGGATGAAGTCCAACGCGCCCCCGAGCTCTTCTCGTGGCTTCAGGAATCCATCGACTCGGGCGTCAAGTGGATCCTGTCCGGATCGCAGAATTACCTCCTCCTGGAATCGATCACCCAAAGCCTTGCTGGCCGCGTGAGCATTTTGGAACTCCCCGGATTGACCCCCTCCGAACTGCGTGCGACCTCGGCTCCAAATCCCATGGATCTTCTGGGTGGTCAATATCTGTCAAATTCAGCGGAAGGTTCGCGCTGGGAATCAATCCTGGCAGGCGGATACCCCGAGCCGATTCTCAAGCCACGCCTGCGCCACGCCTGGCATGAAGACTATCTGCGCACCTATGTGGAACGCGACGTGCGCCAGCTCGTCAACATCCGGGATTTGTCGGTGTTCCAAAGGTTTGTCGCCCTTTGCGCCGGTCGCACCGGGCAGGTATTGAACGCAAGTTCGCTTGGCAACGATGCCGGGATTTCCGAAAAGACGGTTCGTTCGTGGACAAGCCTCCTGGAGGCGGCGGGAATCCTGTTTTTGCTCCCCGCCCATCACCGCAACTTCAACAAGCAGGTGATGAAATCTCCCAAGCTCTATTTCTGCGACACGGGTCTTGCCTGCCACCTGCTGGGGATTCGCGAAGCCAAGACACTTTCTGTCAGCCCCTTCGGGGGCAGCCTGTTCGAGACCTGGGTCATCGGCGAACTTCGCAAGCTTTGGATGGTTCGCGGCGAACGCGCCCCGATCTATTGGTGGCGCGACAACAACGGGCTGGAAATCGATCTTTTGGTGGAAGATCAAACCACGCTTTGGCCCGTAGAAATCAAATCGGGAGAAACCATCGATCCCGCCTTGTGGAAGAATTTGGTCAAGTTCCAGAAGCTCCTTGGTCCCAAGGCTCCGTTGGGCACCATGATTTACGGGGGCGAAGTGTCCCGGCGGCAATCGGAAGTTCAGGTCGTGTCCTGGAGCGTTTTTTGATCGGCAAGTCCTCAGTCCCAATCGACCACCGTTGACAAAAACTGCTTGGGAACAGTGGAGCTCATCGCGAAAAGTTCGTCGCCGTTGAAGCGGCCATTCTCGCCAAAGGCGTCGTAGTAATTGTCGAGATTCTTGCCCACAGACACCATGTAGAAGACGTCGAAATCGGTCCCGAACATCGTGCGCTCCCTGACCTTGGGCCGATTCCAAAAGGTCTGGCGGAACTTCGAAAGTTCGTGGTCGTCGGTGTAGCAGGCCAAGTCGGAATAGACGTTTGGGAACTGACCGATCAAGGTCGCGATCCACTCCGCCCATTCGTCGTTGTAGAATCCGAAATGAGCAAAATCGATGACAAGATTTGGATGACGTTCCAGGATGGGCAAAAAATGTCGGGGGTGGCCAAAATCGGCATTCCCGCCTGTCAAGGGGAACCCGTGCGGCGCTGCATGGGTGACGATGGGGACGCCGTGATCGGCACAGTAAGCGAATAGTGGTTGAAGCGCTTCGCACTGGGGATGATAGCCTAGGCGTGGGTACAATTTCACACCCTGGAAAAGCTTTCCTTTTCCCACAACATCGCCCGAAACCACGGCGTTCACCGCACCGGGACGCCGAGGATCGACGGCAAAAAACGGGTACACTTCCCTCGGTCGCCGCCGTTTGAGTGCTTCCAATTCCTTCCGATGATGGGAATACCCATAGGTCTGGTGGAAGGTTGTGTCTTGGGAATGATCCAAGGAAGGGGACATTTTCTGTCTAAGAAAATCGACCAGGTGATCGACAAGCTCGAGTTTCCTCCACTGGGCTTGGGTCTGATCCAGAGCCTGTTCCAGTCTCTCGAGCCCTCGTTCCCACCAAGGTTCTGGACGGTGCCCCAGCTCGACCGGGGCTTTCCCCGCTGGCAATTCGGGGGCGAACAGGTAGTAGATGTCCATCATATGGGCCACCGCCGCCAGAGAAGATCCGTCTCGCCAATGCTTCCGGCCCTTGGAAAGCAGCGCGTCCAGGTGTTCCTCCTCGCCACCCACAAAAGCGCCCTCAAGCTCTTTCAGCCATTTCAAAAAATCCAGGATGGAGCGTTTGGTCGAATCGTGGGGCGTCGACGCTCCCTGCGAATTGTCCAGCTTCTGGACCAGAGGATAATGGCCATTCAAAACATCGAACAGCATGTTCGCGGATTCCAGAAACAAGTAATCCAGGTTGAATAGATGGCAATGCGCATCGAAGCGAATTTTGGTCTCGTGCGTCATCGATACTTTCTCCGAAAACCTCACTTCAAATTTTGTCGAGCAACTTCTGCAAAAAGTGCTTTTTGATTCCACGGGAGGGAATGTCCATCGCAAACAACTCGACAAAGCCATGTTTGCGGTAAAATGCGGGCGCCTGGAAACTGAAGGTCGAGAGGTCGATCATTTGGCAACCTCGCTCCCGGGCAAGCGCCTCGACCTGAGACAACATGCGGCTTCCAAGCCCACGGCCTGTGTAGGTTTCGCAAATCCAAAGCGTGCTGATGTGCAACCAATCCCAGCGACTCCATCCCGCCGCGCCTCCGACAATCTCCTGTTGTTCGTCGCGTAGAAAAACGGCGAATTCTCGAAAGTCGTTGGTTTGCGTCGTCTGGCAATTGAACTCGAACAAGGCATCGGAAATCGCCTCGAGGTCGGCTCGAGCCGGCTGGTCGGTCCGTTCAAACCGCAAGGCTCCGAACGCGTATAATTCAACTTGATTCATCTGGTTCCTCTGGGATTTCCACAACCGGTAAACATTACCTCAAACTCCACGCTCCCGGTGGTTCAAGGCTCGGGAGTCCTTAATCGAGATTCTGATTTGCCTTCCACTTCTGAACATCCTTTTCATAGCGTTCGCGTTCTTCCCGATTGTCGTAGGCATCCTCTTCGTAATACATCTTCGCAAGCTCAAACAAAGCATTCTCGCACCGAGTCGAATCGGGGCGAATTCCTCCCGAACAACTCTCGCTGGCGATGCGTTCGCCTCTCTGGATATTTTTTTTATGTCTCTGGTCTTTCTCCATGGAGCAAACCGCGCTATGTCTGGCAAATCGGACTCGAACCGAGTCCAGTTTCAACCAATCGGCGCGAATCGCCTGGCGAAGCGGCACCAACTCCTCCATACATTTCTCCCGCAGGGTTTCGGCCAACGCCAAGCATTCGGCCTTGCGAGCCCGCCCGTGTCTGGTCACCATTTCAATGTGCTCCAGAAGTTTATTGCTCCGCTCGATAAAAATCCGATCCGGGTGATTGCAGTCGGGACGGCCTCCCTTTTCTTCCCCCACGTAACGGTGGCGTTCGTCCGCCCAAGCACCTCCAACCAAAGACAGGACCAGCAAGGCGAAAGAAATTGATTTCGTAAATGCCACAGACCCCTCCATCTATTTTCAATATGTAATCCGTAGACCCAGCTTATAACCGTTGGAGAAAGGGGGGGAGAAGTCTCTCCCCCGGGCCAAGCCTCCTCGCCCCAACGCAGAACCGCTCTGTGGGGTCTTGGCCACTCCCCTCTCCACAGCCACCCGAACTTCTCATTCGGCCGTTTTTCCGCCGATGCATGTCTCCGGCGCTTCTGCCCTCCCCATCGCACTTGCACGTACGGTCTTGTCGTTTCCGCCGCCGGAGGCGGTGGACGCTGTCTCCAGGTCGCACGGTCACGGATCGTAAAGCCAATCCCCAGTGCGACCTTCCGCCATCATCCCCCGCCTCCGAATCTGCCGGTACTACGGGGACCTTTTTCGCGGAATCCGGCCTGACCCACCTCCTGTGCGCACAGGACGCATCCATGCAGGCTGACGCGCGACCTGCGAGAGCGCTAACCAAGCCGGGATTCCTTTTGGAAAACCCAAGCGCCACGGATGGGTTAAATTTCCTCCCTTACCTCTATTTCGACCGGAGAGCCGACCGTGCCTCGTTACCATCCGCAGTCCATTGAACCCAAGTGGCAAAAGGTCTGGCTAGACCAGAAGACCTTCCGCACCCCCGGACTGGACGAACTCGATCGCTCCAAGCCCAAGGCCTACATCCTGGACATGTTCCCCTATCCGTCGGGCGCGGGCCTGCATGTGGGGCACCCCGAAGGGTATACGGCGACCGACATCGTCAGTCGCTACAAACGCATGCGCGGCTTCAACGTGTTGCACCCCATGGGCTGGGACGCCTTTGGATTGCCCGCCGAACAGTATGCCTTGCGCACCGGCACCCATCCCTCGATCACCACCAAGAAGAATGTCGACACCTTCCGTCGCCAGATCCAATCGCTAGGCCTTTCTTACGACTGGGACCGCGAGGTGGACACCACCGATCCGTCGTATTACCGCTGGACCCAGTGGATTTTTTGCAAGCTCTACGAAACCTGGTACGACCCGACCTCCCGCAAGGGCCGCCCCATTTCCGAGCTGGAGATCCCTTCCGAGGTGAAGGCCCAGGGCGAAAAGGCTGTAGCGGAATTTGTCGGAGCCAAACGCTTGGCCTACACCGCCGAAGTCAGCGTGAATTGGTGCGAAACGATGAAGGCAGTTTTGGCCAACGAAGAAGTGACCGCCGAAGGCCGTTCGGTGGACGGCAATCATCCGGTGGTCAAACGCCCGCTCAAGCAGTGGATGCTGCGGATTCCGCTCTATGCTGAACGTTTGATCGATGACTTGGAGCTGGTGGACTGGCCCGACGCGATCAAGGAAATGCAGCGCAACTGGATTGGCAAGAGCCAGGGCGCCGAGGTCGATTTCCAAGTTGTGGGCAGTGCAGAAAAAATCCGCGTCTACACCACCCGCCCCGACACCCTGTTCGGCGCCACCTACATGGTGCTTGCCCCCGAACATCCGCTGGTGAACACGATCACCACACCGGCGCAACGGAATTCTGTCAAGGATTACCAACTCCAGGCCGCGCGCAAGAGCGACCTGGAACGCACCGATCTCGCCAAAGGAAAGAGCGGTGTTTGGACCGGCACCAATGCGGTGAATCCGGTGAACGGTGTCGAGATTCCCGTGTGGATCTCGGACTACGTGTTGGCCACCTACGGCACCGGCGCCATCATGGCCGTGCCCGCTCATGATTCGCGCGACTGGGAGTTCGCCAAAACCTTCGACCTGCCCATCATCCGGGTTCTGGACGGCGGGAAGGAAGACGAGTGCTGGGAAGAAGACGGGGCTCACATCAACAGTTCCAACAGCGAGATTTCGCTGGACGGACTGGGTCTGACGGAATCTGTCGAGAAGATCACGGCGTTCTTGGCCGCGAAAGGCGCTGGCGAACCCAAGGTCAACTACCGCCTGCGCGACTGGCTCTTTTCCCGCCAACGCTATTGGGGCGAACCATTCCCCCTCATCCATTGGGAAGACGGATCCATCTCCCTGGTTCCTGACTCGCAACTCCCGGTGCGGCTTCCCGAAATGGAACGCTTCGAGCCTTCGGGAACGGGCGAAAGCCCGCTGGCCAATGCCACCGATTGGCTCCATGTGACAGATCCTGTCACGGGCAAAAAGGGCCGCCGCGAGACCAACACCATGCCCCAATGGGCGGGCAGTTGCTGGTACTACATCCGCTACATCGATCCCCGCAACACCGAAACCCTGATCGACAGCGAGCTAGCCAAGTACTGGCTGCCCGTCGATCTTTACGTGGGCGGCGCCGAACACGCCGTGCTCCACCTCTTGTACAGCCGTTTCTGGCACAAGGTGCTCTTCGACCTGGGGGTGGTGGAGCACGCCGAGCCGTTCCACAAGCTCTACAACCAGGGCATGATCTTGGCTTTCGCCTACGAGGATTCGCGCAAAGCCACGGTGCAGTCGAGCCTTGTCGAGGAGCGCGATGGCGGCTTCTTCCACAAGGAAACCGGCGAGAAGCTCAACCAGATCGTCGCCAAAATGTCCAAAACCTTGGGCAATGTGGTCACTCCCGACGAGGTGGTCGCCAGCCACGGCGCCGACGCGATGCGCCTTTACTTGATGTTCATGGGCCCGCTGGATCGCGCCAAGCCCTGGCAGTCCAATGGCATCGAAGGCGTCCACCGTTTTCTGTCGCGCGTCTGGCGCTTGCTGGTCGACGAAGAAGCCGAAAACGTGGTGCTCAAGCCGCTGTCCGAGACCGAATCCGTCGAGCTGGAGCGGTTGCGCCACCAAACCATCTTGAAGGTGCAGGAAGACATCGAAGGGATGCGGTTCAACACCGCCATCTCGCAGTTGATGGTGTTCGTGAACGGCCTTTTCGAAGCGGGGAATGTGCCCCGTGTGGCCGCCGAAACCTTGGTGCTGTTGTTGGCACCCCTTGCGCCCCACTTGGCAGAAGAATTGTGGAATCTGCTTGGCCACGACAAGACCTTGGCCTACGAACCCTGGCCGGTGGGAGAGGCGTCCAAAGCCGAAGACGACACGATCGAAATGGCTCTCCAAGTCAACGGCAAGGTCCGCGATACCGTGCGCGTGCCCAAGGCCGCATCAAAGGACGAATTGCTTGCGCTGGCTAAGGCCAACGCCCGCGTGCAGAAATTCTTGGAAGGCCAGGCAATCGTGAAAGAGATCGCGGTTCCCGGGCGAATCGTGAACATCGTGACCAAGCCAACGTGATCGAAGTGGCTTCGCAGGAAAGGGTGGCCGAGCTGGAAAGATTGGCCCACCGCACCTGGCCTTGCCGCAACCAAGAGCGAATGGGCGATTGGATCCTGCGCGAGGCCGATGGCTTCACGCGCCGCGCCAACTCTTGCCTGGCCATCGGGGATTCCGGATTGGCATTGGAAGAATCCGTCGCCCGGGTCGAGGCTTGGTTTCGGTCCCGAGAGATCGAACCTTGCTTCAAGATCACCTCGGCGGCACCTCCCGAATTGGATCGACGGCTGGAAGAATTGGGCTGGAGCATCACCACCCCTACCATCACCATGATCCGTCGGCTCGAACCGGAAATGTCAGCACTAGCCGGCGAACTCTCTGTCTCGGCCATTCCCGATTCCGATTGGTTGCAAAAGGTGTCACTGTGGGATGGCGAGAGCGCCGACAAGGCGTGCCGCCACGCCGAATTGGCCAGGCGAATTCATTCCGGCGGTTTCCTGGCTTGGAGAACTGTCGAAGGTGTCTTGGCGGTTGGATTGGTGTCCATGGATGGGGCCAATTCGTTCCTATACGACGTGGTCGTTCATCCCGAACGGCGCGGTCACGGCATCGGACGCACCTTTTGTCAATCCGCAATGGACTGGGCCGCCAGCTGTGGAACCCGGACGATGGCCTTGCAGGTTCTGGAATCCAACCAAATCGCCCGAAATCTCTACGATTCCCTCGGATTCGACCCGAAGTACCGTTACCACTATCGTGTGGCTCCAGGTTCCGAACCCACGTGCGGGTGCTGAAACTCAGAGCTGCCTCTTCCCTCCCGATCCCTTCCCGGCCTGGCGCCTCCTCAAGGAGTACTCTGCAGAAAGAAGCGGTTGGGAATCAACTTTTTCCCTAGACAACGACCCCGACTTCCTTTATATTTTCCGCCCTCTAGGTCCCCATCGTCCAGAGGCCTAGGACGGCGGGTTTTCAGTCCGCTAACTGGGGTTCGAATCCCCATGGGGATATATCGCCCACCTCCGTTCCTCGGAGGTGGGCTTTTTCGTAGTTCGAAATCAGAGTCCAAGTACAGTG
>CAIKAA010000267.1 GCA_903825275.1 uncultured Fibrobacterota bacterium
CCGCGGCGGTAACACCGCAACGCCCCAAAAACATCGATGGAAATGCGATTACTTCGTCCGCTTCTCTTCCATTTGCAACCACGCCCATTGCTTGTCGACTTCGGCTTGGAAGGCCGCGACGACTTCGGGGTGCTTCTTCAGGTGTTTGAAGCGGCCCTGCGAAAAGACCCATTCGGTGACCGGTTTGACAGATTCTGGCCGATAGTTGATGGTGAACTTGCCGTTTTCCACTTCGAACAGTGGCCAGAAGTTGCATTCCACGCCTGCTCGTGCGCTTTCGACGGCCATGTCGGCATCGATCTTCCAACCGGGGATGCAGGGACTCAGGAGGTTGATGAACGAGGGGCCGTTGTGGTCGATTGCCTTTTTCATCTTGCGGAACAAATCGCCGATGTCATGGATAGAGGCTTGGGCGACGTAGCCCAAATTGTGGGCCAGCATGATTTTGGTCAGGTCCTTGCGATTGCCCTTGCGGCCATAGCTTTCACTGCCGACCGGAGTGGTCGTGGTCGCTGCACCCATCGGGGTGGCCGAACTGCGCTGGACCCCGGTGTTCATGTAAGCGCCGTTGTCGTAGCAGATGTAGGTCAAATCGTGTCCGCGTTCCATGGCACCCGATAGCGATTGGAGCCCAATGTCGTAGGTGCCACCATCGCCACCCATCACCACGAACTTCAATTTCTTCCGTGTGCGGCCCTGCCGCACGAGAGATCTGTAACACGCTTCCACGCCGCTCATCATCGCAGAGGCGTTTTCAAACGCCGTGTGGATCCAAGGAATCTGCCAGCTGGAGTAGGGGAAGATGGACGATGCCACTTCCAAACAGCCGGTGGCGTTGCCCGCCACGATCTCGTATTCATCGCTGACCCGCGTCAGCATTTTGGTAAAAATGCCGGTGGGGCAGCCTGCGCACATCCGGTGTCCGCCGCTAAACGTGCCAGGGCGCTCGCACATCAACTTGGTCTCGGGAGAAAGCTCGGCCAGAGTTTGGCTCGTCTCGATCATGACTTGTCTCCCCGCACGTTAAGCCACATTCCCTGGCGATCGCCAATCTCACCCTTGTCTAGACAGATTCGGCTTTCAGCAATCACATGTTCAATGTGTCGCATGGTCAATTCCCGTCCACCCAAACCATAGGTATGGCCCAAGATCAAAGGTCGATTGGAGGTGTATCCATACACCGCCGTCGAGATTTCCGTGAAGAGTGGGCCGTGGGCGCCAAAGCTTGCGCTGCGGTCCAATACGGTGACAATTTTTGACCTCAAAAGCGCTTGGGCGATCTCGGCGTAGGGGAACGGACGGAAGCTGCGGATCTTCAAAAGTCCGACTTTCTCGCCTTTGGTCCGCAGTTCGTCGATGACTTCCTTGATCTCGCCGGCCACCGACCCGATCGCCACCAAAACAATTTCGGCATCGTCGAGCAAATACTCTTCGAACAGACCGTAGCTGCGCCCAAACGTTTTGGCAAAGTCAGCCGAAACTTCCTGGATCACGCGCAAGGCGTTGCGCATGCCCTGCTCTTGGCCGCGTTTGTGCTCGATGTAGTAGTCTTGCAAGTCCAGCGCACCCCAAGTTACTGGGTGGTCGGTGTCCAATACCGGGTGGTAGGGCTTGTGGGGACCCACAAAGGCCTTGACAGCCTTGTCGTCTTCCAGCTGCATTGTCTGGATAGAGTGGCTGATGATGAAGCCATCTTGGCAGACCATGAGCGGCAAGCGCACGTCCTCGTGTTCCGCAATGCGCGCGGCCATCACCAGGTTGTCGTAGGCTTCCTGGTTGTTTTCACTGTAAAGCTGGATCCAACCCGAATCACGAGCGCCCATCGAGTCGGAGTGGTCGCAGTGAATGTTGATCGGGCCGGTCAGGGCGCGGTTCACCAAGCTCATCAAAACCGGTTGGCGCATCGAGGCGGCCACGTAAAGCAGCTCCCACATGTAGGCCATTCCCGCCGAACTGGTCGCGGTCATCACGCGGCCACCCGCGCCGCTGGCGCCGATGCACGCGCTCATGGCGCTGTGCTCGGATTCTACGGTGACAAATTCTGTATCCACCAGGCCGTTGGCCACGAAGGTGGAAAAATCTTCCACGATCTGGGTGGAGGGAGTGATGGGAAAGGCCGCCACCACGTCGGGGTTGATCTGGCGCATTGCCTGGGCGCAGGCTCCCGCGCCGGTGATGGGAACGATTTTGGGCTTGCCGGTAGTTAAAGTTGTCATCTCAGACCTCGTCGCGGACAAATTCCAGCGCCTGGACTTTGCCTTCTTTGTTGACCGGGCATTCGCGCACGCAAAGACCACAGCCCTTGCAATGGAAATACTCGACTTCCTTGACCAGCTTGCGGACATTTCCCAGCGCGTCGCGCCCGTCTTCCAGTTTGATCGCGTCTTCCGGGCAAAATTCCCAGCACTTGAGACAATGGATGCAATGTTCGCGATTCGTGATCGGCTTCCAGGTGCGCCACGAGCCGGTCTCGTATTTGGCCGCGCTTCCGGCTTCCAAAATCACGCCGCCGAGTGCCAATTCTTGCCAGTTTTTGAGTGTTGTCATGTAAACTCCACCGTGTATTGGTGGTCCGCCCAGCCCTTCGAGACGCCTACGGCTCCTCAGGACGAGCGGACCTAAAACTCAGTTTTTGTCGTTTTCGAGATGGAATCGAAATCGCCGCTCATCCTGAGGAGCCGCCTTCAGGTGGCGTCTCGAGGGGCGAGCGGCGTAGCTAGTTCAGCCCACGTGGCAAAGGTCGTGACCTTGCTGGATGGCTTGGAGGTTTTTTTCCACGAGATCGGCTCCCAACAGCTCCGAAAACACGTGATCCGCTTCGCGCTTGAGCTGCTCCAAACCGATGATTTGGGGGGCGATTTTGGCAAAGGCACCCAGCATGGTGGAGTTGGGAATTTCGCGGCGAAACAGCTTATGCGAAATTTGGTTGGCAGCCACAGTGACCACCCGGTTGTCCAACTTGAGGATCTGTCGAACTTCGTCGGAAGTTTTCTCGATGTTCACCAGAAAAATGGTGTGCTCCATGACACCTTCCGATATGGCCGGAAGAGTTAAAAGCGAGGCATCGATCACGATCACCACGTCCGGAGTGGTCACCGGGGTGTGGATGCGGATATGCTGGTCGCAAAAGCGGTTGAAAGCCTTGACGGGAGCGCCGCGACGCTCCGGACCGTACTCGGGAAAGGCGACCACGGTCTTGCCGGTACCTTGCACGCATTCGGCGAGGGATTTCGCGCCTGTAACAGCGCCTTGGCCTCCACGGCCGTGCCAACGGATCTCGAAATACTTGGACATAGGGGATTCAAGGGTAGAAAATTTCAACAGAAATATAGAGATGGTAATCTAGAATCTTGCCGAGATCGGAACATGGATCCCGCGATCCAGGATCGTCCACTATCTTTCCCAAGTTCATGACAGAGAGTTCCCATTGGCTGGTTGCTCCGGAATCTCGTCCGGTCGCCATCTTCGATTTCGACGACACCCTTGTTTTCGCAGACTCCATGCTCCATTGGCAGAGGTGGTACGTTCGCCGTCGCAAGCTTTGGATGGTCGCGTTTTGGGTTTGGTTCGCAATTTTGATGCGTATGTTCGGGAAGCCTGCGGTGTGGATGAAACGCGCCTACATGGGCACCGCCAACCGAGAAACTCCCGATTCTTTGAAAAATTTGGTGCGACAATTCAGCCGGGAATTTTTGTCCCAATGCGGTCTTACGGAAATTTTGGATCGCGTCTGGATGCACCATTCCTTGGGCCACAAGATCATCGTGGTGACAGCTTCACCAGCCTTCTATCTCTGGAATTTGGATGATCTTCTTCCTGAGCACGAGTTGATCGCGACCCAACTGGAGTTTCACGGCAACCAAGTGTGGAATATCCCTCGTTTGGAAGGCCGCAATGTCAAAGGAGAAGAAAAGCTCCAGGCATTGGCTGACCGGGGCTACGTCTTTCCCTCAACAGGTAGTTTTGCCTACAGCGATCACATCTCGGATGCGCCGCTTCTGGAAGCGGTTGACCATGCATTCGCGGTTCGACCCGATGAAGAATTGGAGCTTTTGGCCCGCCAGCGTGGCTGGCCGATTTTGCGTCCAGCCGAACCTTGGGATGAAGGCGGGACCAAGCTCAGCAAAGCCCTTTGGTTGATTTTTGGACCCCTGGGCCCCAAGTGGCCCTTTATGCAGTTGCCGCTCGGAAAACGCCGCAAACGCCTTTGGAAAAAATGGTCCGATACGTTGGTCGCCGCTTGGAAGGAAGCATCGAAGGAAAATCGCCAGGGTTTTGGCGAACTGTGCCGGGAACTCGAACGGATTTCCACGAGGTTGAAGGGAGCCGCACCTCGGGTGGCGCGCGCCCTGGTTCAAAAGCCCTTGGTCAATCTGGGGCACCCCTCGCAACCAGGATTGGATCGGGTCTGGGCGACCGGTCAAAGTTTGGGCTTGCCACCCGATGCCCTCGATTCCCTGCAGCGTATGGCTTACCAAGCTCCAGGATGCCATGCCGCGCGGCTAATCCCTGCTCCCATCGGGTCGGATGGTCTGTTCCAGACCTATCGCATTGAAAAGACCTTGGACGGCGATCGCATCTTGCGGCTCTTGCTTCCGGGAGTCCGAGAGGCCGTGGCGATCGATTTGGAACGGGGGGTGATGGATCCTTCCCAAGCCAAGGATCCGGTTTTGCGACGCGCTTGGGAGGGGGTGTTGTCGGAATTGCGCCCCTCGCTTGCATTGGAATGCGACCTTGATCGCGAGCAGCGCCTGGGAGACGTGTTGCGGGGTTTGTTCCCGGTTCGCACCGAGGGGGTTTGGATTCCCAAATCCTGTCGTGTCTCGGATGGTGGATTGGAAGGATTGGTGGTCGAAGCGACCAATGGGTTCTCGTTGACGGCCTACTTTGCCTACCTTCGCGAAACCCGGCGCTTGCGTGATCCGCGGCATGAACCCAATCCCGATTACACCGCCTTTGCCTCCTTCATCGCGAACACCACTCCGCTGCCTCAAGGACGGGAATTGTCACAGCGTCTTTGGAAGCTGATTTCCCGAGCGTGGTACAAAGCTGGAATTTGGCTCACCCTTTCGGGTCCTGAAGACACACGGGTAATTCCGTCTCCGGATGGATGGATGATCTCCATTTCTGATTTCGCCAGCGCCTTGGAGCTGCCCGAGTGGTGCCCGCACGCTCTGCGCGAGTGGGACATCGTTTGCCCGGAAGGTTCCCACGATCTGATGGAATTGTGCACCGCGATGGGCTGGGGAGAACATCATTTGGAGGCCTATCGCGGACGCCACCGCGAATTAGTGGAAATGGTTTGGCATCCGCTGTTGCGGGGGAACGATCAAATCGGGTTTGCCTTCGACGATTGGCGATTGGATGGCCGTTTGCACGCCTTGATGGGGGCGGGACATCAGCATGACAATTGGCCCATTCCCGATCCATGCCGTCGAGTGTTCCGCACTCTTTGGTGGCTGCGTCGCAGTTTGGCTGCCATCGGTCTTGCCGAGTAAAACTGCCGCGAAAGGTCCTGGGCTCGAACAGCGAGTCAAATTCGTACCTTGGGCCTTCTATGACCAAGCGAATCTTACTTGCCGCTCCACGCGGTTTTTGTGCCGGGGTCGACCGGGCGATTGAAATCGTCGAGCGAGCTCTCTCAAAATTCGGAGCGCCCGTCTACGTGCGCCATGAAATCGTTCACAACAGGTATGTGGTTCAGGAGCTGCGGGACAAAGGCGCCGTATTCGTCGAAGACTTGGATGAAGTGCCCTCGGGCGCACCAGTGATCTTTTCCGCCCACGGAGTACCCGAATCGGTTTTCACGGCGGCCATGGGCCGAAATCTGACCGTGATAGACGCCGCCTGTCCTCTGGTCAAGAAGGTCCACACATCCGTCAAACGGCATTCGGGACAGGGGCACCGGGTGATTTTGATCGGCCACCGGGGCCACCCCGAGGTGGTGGGGACCATGGGGCAACTTCCCGAGGGTCACGTCCTTTTGGTCGGGTCGGTGGAGGATGTTTCTGCCTTGGACATCCCGGAAAACAGTTCGCTTGCCTACACGACCCAAACGACACTTTCTGTCGACGAGACCCGGGACATCATTTTTGAACTGAACCGGCGGTTTCCCGAAATTGCCGGACCGGTCCGCGGAGATCTGTGTTACGCCACCACCAACCGACAATCGGCGGTGCGCCAAATGGCACCCGAGGTCGATGTCTTGTTGGTGATCGGCTCCCGTTCCAGTTCCAACACCAATCGCCTGCGGGAGCTTGGCGAAAAGCTCGGGATCCCCAGCTTTTTGCTGGATTCGGCCGATGAAGCCGATCCCGCGTGGTTCGTGGATGCCCAATCCATTGGGATCACCTCGGGAGCATCGGCACCCGAACGATTGGTCCAAGAAATGGTGGAACGCATCCAAACGATCCATCCCGGCACCAAGGTCGAAACCTGGGCGGGAGTGGAAGAAAACGTCCACTTCCCTCTGCCCAAGGAATTGGTTTAGCCAACGACCGTCTCCATTCGATAAACCTCCTGCGGCGGCACTCAGGGAGCGGCACGGTGTAAAGTTGTGTCCAACGACCGCCGGTCCCTGAGTGCCGGCCCGAAGGGCCGGTGTATCGACTGCTACGGCATAGCGAAACCGGCAGGGCACCTTTGGTGCCAAGGGCGGCGGGCTGCAACTCAATCGAGATTCGACGAATCGCTTCTCTTGGGATTGAGGTGGGGTCCCTCTTCGGGATCAAATTCGGCATAATCTGACGGAGTGTTTTCGCTGTCCGGATCGGATGGGGCGATGGACTTGCCAGGATCTTCATTGTCTTCCAAAAGGGGATCCGCAAGGATTTCGTTGGATTCCAAGATCGACGAGGGTGTGCTGGAAAGGATTTCACCATCCCCAGGATTCAAGTGTGGTTCAGAAGAGTCTTGCTCGGCAATCGGCGCGAGGGTTGTTTCGACGGAAGGATCAAGTGGGGCTGATTCGGCGAAGGGTTCCAAGGAGTTGCCGACAGATTCTGTCTCGACAGCATCCGCCTCGGCGGTCGGCACGTCAATCGGTCCATCCAATTCGAGCTGGGGAAGCGGCTCGCCGGTTTCGGGATCGAGGTTTTCGCCACCCCATAAGGCTTCTTCCCGAGCCAACGCTTCGAGGCGCAAGCGTTCTTTTTGGGCCAGAAGACCCAAAACATCGGGGTTGACCACCGGGTCTGGCGTGTAG
>CAIKAA010000268.1 GCA_903825275.1 uncultured Fibrobacterota bacterium
AGTCAGGTTTGAAACCATCTCGTGAGTATTCAGAAATGCAGATTGAGTATTGTCTTCTTCTACTCATCTTAAATCGCCCATCTCCGACCTTCATGATCCCAACTCGAAAGATGCTTGAAGTTTGTTCCAAAGGGACGTAACATCTTGAGAGCGCACAATGTGATCTGGATCACAGCCTAGGGTTTAACCGCATAGGCAACCATAGGAGATCCCCCACGAATCAAGGTTTCAAAGGTCGGAAAAGCAGAGTTATTTGGAGACTTTTCAGGCGAAATTTCCGTCGCTCCCAATTGGAAAATGCCTCGGATTATGCCGATATCCTGCGTCTTGGAGGGCTTGTTTGTGCCGGCTTGTGGCCCGTATACGGCTTGTTTTGCCACTATGTCCTGGGACTCGCGGAAAATTTTCCGGCGCGCCTCCTCGTTGGATTAGGATACCTGGGCCTCTGGTACAAAACCCGCAAGGGTCCAATCGGCAAATTGGGGGCCGTGGTCTGGACGATCATCAATACTCTCGGGATGATCTGGTTGCCGGTTTATCTGTACTTGCATTCGAATCGCAGCGACTACTGGCAGATGAGCATCATCTTTTTCGCCTTGGCCCTTGGACTGGCGGTCCGAGGCTGGGATCTATTCCTTGGAATGATCGTCGGATCGGCTGTGATCATTTGGCAATTCCATCAGGAATTCAAAACCGGCGACATCATTTTGGTCCCCGTGGCGGCCATCACCCTTTGGGTAGCCTTTCTCGGGGTCCATGCCTTGCGTTCCGCCCGTCGGAGGATTCAAGAGCAGGCGGAAGAAATCCTTCGCCAGAATCAAATCCTTAAAAATTTGGATCGGCGCAAAGACGAGTTCACCGCTTCCATCGCCCACGATCTGCGTACGCCGCTGGCGGTGGCCATGAGTCTGTCCGAAGACTTGTCCGATTCGGACCTGTCTCCGATCTCGCGCCGCAGGCTGGAATCCCTGATCGAGGCGTTGCGACAAATGAAACGTCAAAGTGAAGACCTGCTGGATCTGGAGCGGTTCAACCTGGGTGTGGCTCGGATCGACCCGGTGGTCTTGGACTTGTGCTCGTGGTTGCGCCGTTTTGAAGAGGGCTTCACGAGCATGGCTCGGGCCCGAGGCATTTCGTTCCAGATCGTGTTGGTCGAGCGGCAATTGGTGGCAAAATTCGACCCCATCCGCCTGGAAGCCGCGCTGTTCAACTTGGTCTCCAATGCCTTCAAATTCACCCCCCCCGACGGACATGTGGAGGTCCACTTGCGGCGCATGGGTCCCAAAAGCGTAGGGATCGCCGTCCTGGATGACGGAGAAGGCATCCCCATGGAAGCCCTCCCCCGAATTTTTGACCGCTACGAACAGGTCGATCGAGGCCCTGGGACGTACACCGCCGGCGTGGGAATCGGTTTGGCGTTGGTGCGTGAGATTGCGGAAATCCATGGCGGGAAGGTTCGGGTCCAAAGCACGCTCGGATTGGGAAGCCTCTTTGAAATCCTCTTGGATAACATCTTGGTGGACACTCAACCAACCCTTTTCGATCCAAGCCCTACGGTGGAAATCGGCCCTTTGGTGAACCTCAACCGCGCTCAACCCTCCAGTGGGATGATCTTGGTGGTCGAAGACCAACAGTTGTTGCGCCATGTGCTCCGCGACATTTTGGAGAACGTCTCGCGCGTGGCCACCGCCCGCGACGGCCACGAAGCTTTGCGCCTCGTCCACGAACTGAGGCCCGACCTGATCGTGACCGATTTATCCATGCCGGGAATGAATGGCCTCGATCTGCTTGCGGCCTTGCGCTCGACTCCTGAATCCAGCGACATCCCCGTTTTGATTCTTTCGGGAGATGTCGCCACTCTGCGCACTCGACTTGCTCACGAACCTCGATTGACCTTGATGTCCAAACCGTTTGAACAAGCCAAACTTTTGGCCGCAGTCGGGGACTTGTTGAAACTGGTCAAAACCGACTCGGATTTTTAGGGCCTTAGGCCGCCAGCGACACCGCGTTGGAAAGCTCGAGGATCTCTAGCACCTCGGCGACCGCCGAGGCCGCCTGGCAGACATCTTCAGAGGTGAGGTTGGCGTGCGAAGAGAAACGCAGCAATCCAGTTCCTGTGGGAGTCGCCGGAGGCATGAAGACGGCCGACAAGACCCCACGGTCGCGCAGCATTCCATAAGCTCGGCAAGTCAGCGGAACCGAAGGGAACGTCACCGAAACGATTTGGCATCCCGATGTTCCCGGATCAACGTTTCGAGCCCGGAATTCATCCCGCATCAGACTCCCCATATCCAAACAATGTTCGGCCAACCAAGGCTCGGCACGAGCGATCGCCAAAGCTTGTCGGTGGGCGGCAGAATCACAAGGCAGCGCGGCCGAACTGAAGACCAAAGAACGGGCGCGATGGGTTAAAAACCAAGCCAGGTGGTGGGTGGTGGCAATGCATCCTCCGTGGCCACCAAACCCCTTGGAAAAACTCGCGGTTCGGAAGTGAACCCGCTCGGCCAGATCCAATTGCACCGCAAGGCCACCCGCACCTTCTCCAATCATCCCTAAGGAGTGGGCCTCGTCCAAAACCAGGACCGATCCTGTTCGTTCGCAAATGTCGACGTAGGCGGCCAATTCGCAAACCGTTCCGGTCGTGGAGTAGAAGGAATCGATGCAAACGATTCCGGGGCCATCGCGCCGGATTCTGGCTTCCAGGAAATTTGGATCGTTGTGGCGAAGCATGATCGGTCGGCCTGCGGACAACCGCGCCCCATCCCACAACGAGGCATGGACCTTCTGGTCCAAGTAGATGGGGGTCTGGGGCTTGGCGATGGCCTCGATCAAGCCGACATTCGCTGTCCACCCCGACGAGAACAACAACACATCTTCGGCTTTCATCGCATCGGACAAAAGCGCTCGAAAAGCATGGTGTTCGTCATCTCCCCCACCACCCGAGAAAATGGTCGAACCCAAAAAGGCATTGCCGTTCCTTTGAACGACTTCCGCCTTGGCGGCCCTGACTTCAGGCCTTTCCGACAGACGCAAATAGTCGTTTTGGTGCAGACAGATATAGTCTTCCAGGTTGTCCGGATGCTGGAATGGATAAGGATTGGACTCCGCCAGAATCTCATCGATCCGATCAATATCTTGGATCAGCCATCCGGGCACCAATTTATTGCCGCTATTGTTTGTTCGAAGTTCTTGTTCCATGACATTCTCCTCGGGATTGAACCTAGACGATTCTTGTCGTAACATTACATCCAAGCGATTGCCTATAGCAATAAGAAAAGCGTAAGAAATTTGAAAAGACTCTTTGGGACGGGATCCGTCCTCAAATCAAAACGCCTTGAAAGTGGCTTTCCAAGGTTTCGGCCGGGTCACAAATCTTTGGAATTTGTGATTCAAAAATTTGCCTTTTCCGATTCCATTTCCCTGATATCATGCCGCAAGAACTCCCTGTTCCTGATGCAAAGCCTCGACCACATCGGCGATGGCGCACGCCGCCTGAACCACTTGGGACGGACGCAAATTGGCGTGGGCAGAAAGCCGAAGCCTCCCCGTTCCTTCGTGCGCGGCCCCCGGCTGGAGCACTGCGACCAGGACACCGCGATCGCGCAACATCCGACTTGCTTTGTTCAGCGTGGCCCTTCCCACAAGTGGAATCGACACGATCTGGCAGGCCGATGTCCCGCCCACCCCACGAAGATCGAGCTCGGTTCGGAGCAAGTGGGCCATTTCCAGACAGTTCCTGGCAAGTTCTGGCTCGTTCTGGGCGATCGAGAGGGCTTGGCGGTGGCCAGCCGAGTCGCAAAGCAAGACGGCCGAACTAAATACCGCCGAACGCACGCGATGGGTTAAAAACCAAGCCAATTGATGGGTGGTCGCCACGCATCCCCCGTGGCCTCCCAGCGCCTTGGAAAAGCTCGCTGTCCGAAAATGGACCCGGTCGGCCAAGCCCAACTGGACCGCAAGTCCACCGGCTCCCTCCCCGACCATCCCCAGAGAATGAGCCTCGTCCAAAACCAGAACGGATCCCGTTCGTTCGCAAATGTCCACGTAGGCAGCCAGATCGCTCACGGCTCCGGTGGTGGGGTAGAAGGAGTTGATCGCCACGATCCCTGGACCACTGCGACGGATTCTGGCCTCCAGGAAATTTGGATCGTTGTGACGAAGCAACAACATTTGTCCTGCCGACAGCCTGGCTCCGTCCACCAAAGAGGCGTGGACCATCTGGTCGAGGTAGATCGGGGTCTTGGGCTTGGCGATCGCTTCGATCAACCCCACATTGGCGCTCCAACCCGAAGTGAACAACAAAATATCCTCGGTTTGCATCGATTGGCACAGGAGCGCCTTGAACTTTTGGTGTTCGTCCCCTCGATTCCCGCTGGAAAAGATGGTCGATCCAAAGAAGGAATTCCCTTGGTCGCGGATTGCCTCGGCTTTGGCCACTTGCACCGATTCGCGCTCGGAAAGCCGCAAATAATCGCTCTGGTGAAGACCGATATACCCCTCTAAATGGGCGGGAGGCGGATACGGGTAGGTCGTGGTCGCGGCCCCGTTGGCGCCAAATATTTCCAGTTCCGGAATCAACCAAATAGGTACCGTGGTCCGGTCTTTATGTACAGGCAAATCATGCGACATGACTCTCTCCAATTGGGTGTCGAAAAAGATTGAATCTTGCGACAATGCCCTGTGCGGGGGCCTTTGGGAGAAAGATAGGGGGAAAAGCAAGAATTCATCGATTTCTTAAGTAATACTTAAGCGATTATCCGTTTTTTTAGAAAATCATTCTACCCTTCACACTTAAGAAAATTCAAGCTTTTTCTTAAGTAAAACTTAAATAATGATTTGAGTTTCCGTTTAAGCCAGATTACAAGCCAATCCACTCACAAATTCTTCCAGATATTTTCTGGAAGAGGACCC
>CAIKAA010000269.1 GCA_903825275.1 uncultured Fibrobacterota bacterium
ACCTTTTACGGAACTGCACCTTTGGATCAAGAACAATGCGACCACGATTGCCAAGTTTCGCATTGGATGGGATGCCATCGGGACCAACAACCCGACCATGAAAGACATGGCCATTCCTGGCGGAGGGGGATGGAAGGAATATGTCGTTCCCCTCACGGAATTGGGCGGCGATTCGGCCTATGGATTCAAAATGTCCCATCCTCTCGGGGCGTACAACGGACCGGATGTTGAGGCCGACCCCATTGATATCCGCATCGATTCCATCACTCTCTCCGATGGGACGGGTTTGCACGGGATCAACGTTCCCACCGTGATCCACAATCCTCGGCCGGCAACTTGGGGAGAAAATTTCCTTCTCGGGTCGTTGGACAATCGCGAAGTGGGCAAAAGCACCAAGGCCGCCCAGGCGGGATTGCCTTACCGGTACCAGTACATGATGCCTGAAACCCGTGCCTACTACTCGCGCAGCGGCAAGGGATACCTTTACGACTACGCGATGGAATCGGATTCCTTGGGCGTAAAAACCGCCGTGGTTTGGTACAACTTGGGCAAGGTTGGCGAAGGCTGGCTGCCCGTGACCACCAATTTGGCCGATGCCACCTACATGGCGGATTATTTCGATCGTTACGACTGGGTGTTGAACCAACTCGTGATGGCGGGACAGTCGGATTACATGCTCATTGTCGAGCCCGACATGTGGGGTTTTCTGATGCGCGGGCCGGGCGGAGCCATCGGAACGCCGGTCGACGATCCCACCATTATCGCGGTCAACATGACCGCCGCCAACAAACTGTCTGGGAAGACTTGGGAACCGAACATGGTCGGTTGGGCGAAGTACCTCGTATGGCGGGCCAAACAGAAATTGACCAAAGGCGTGATCATCGGGCACATGCCCAACCATTGGGGCGTGAGCATTCCCGGCCAAGTAGGACAGGGACGCAAGGAGTCGCATTACATCTCGGGACTCACGATCGGAACTTTCTTGAACCGATTGGGGCCCGATGGATTGGGCGACGTCGTGTTCGTGGAAAAATCCGACCACGATGCGGGACACAAGCCTGCCAACGAAAATTGGTTCTGGGACTCGACGGCCTACGCCAAGTACTTCCTATGGACGCGTTGCATTGCCGCCAAGACAGGGTTGGCCATTTGCGGTTGGCAAGTTTCGGAGGGCAATTCCACCAACGTGAAAACCTGGAAGGATGATGCCGTTGAAACCTATCTCGCCCATCCGGCCTGGTGGGTGGATGGAGGTTTTGCCGGCGTGCTCTTTGGTGCGGGAAACCCCGATTGCGTCAACTACGGCGGCGATCAAGATGGCGGATGGTTTGTGGACCATATGACGGCAGCCAGCAAGACCCCCTACAAGCTTCCTTCGGCAACTTCTGTCCACGATGGTGGCGGGATCCGCGCCAGCAGTCTATCGATCCACGTGGTTGCCGGAAAAATCCACTTTGAAGGTTTTCAGGGAACGGCGAGAGTCCATCTGGTGGCGACTTCCGGACAAATTTTGAAAACGGTTTGGGTTCGACCGGGCGAATGGTTGACTCGCGACCAGCTTCCGCGGGGATTTGTCCTGGCAAGGATTTCGACCCTTTCGGGAAGCAAATCGTTTGCTATACTCCCTTGATGTAGGACCTTTTCAAGGAAAAGGCGATATCTTTTTGCGTATATATTGGATCGGATGAAGCCCTCAAGTCTTGGTATGGAGATTCCAAGGGTTGTCGGGAGAACGATCGGAGGAAAAAAGGGGATGAATTCCTCTTCTTTTTTCTGGAAAAGT
>CAIKAA010000270.1 GCA_903825275.1 uncultured Fibrobacterota bacterium
CATCCTCGAAACCATCGAGTTCAACTCCAAGGAATGGAACGACTACTTCGGACTGAAATCGTGACTCAGTCACGGTCACCAGAAACAAAAAAGCCTCGCATCCACATAGGACACAAGGCGACAGATATTGTCCCCTAAGAAGCGCGTTCAATGAGGATTGCGAAACACCGCAACCCCATTAACAGCGGGTCTTAGGGGAATGGCTGATGCAAAGAACTACTGCAACTCAACGGCAGCAAATATTTCTCCTTGAGAAACTTTAATCATCGAACACCGGACAAATGCCCCTGGCTTAAACTCCCATACTTCGTCGTCCTCGTCGTAATCATCTGTTGACAGTAGCTGAAAAATCCCAGAAGAAATTTCGACGGCCACGGTCGGACGATAGCATACAGTACCTTCACCGAGAAGCTGAACATAGACTGTGGATTCTTTACCAGACAAAGCCGTTACCTCCAACCTGTAAAACCTCTTTTGTCACGTTATCAAGAACGACAGACCTCCCTGTTGTCGGATTAACATAACGAATTGCCAAATTCGCCTTATTGACCAGGTTTGTTGCCGGATATGGCTCTCCAGATAAAATCGCCTCCGTTATTTCACTTTCAGTCCAACCCCGCTTCGCCATTTGATTTGCCCACTTTGAAGCCGATTTAAATCCACCAAGTCTCCAAGAGTTTGCTATCTGCACGGCACCTTCGGTCTCAGCAATATTTGCAACTCCTGCCGCCCCAATTGAGGCCGCAGCTTCAACAGTTACTGCAATTTTCAACGATTGCAAAGCCGCCTCTTTATAGCCAGCAGCACGCCCTTTATCAATCATCGCAACTTGATGCGCTCTTCGCGCATTCTGCCAAAGGTTTGGCCCGACCACCAAAGGATCCCACGCGCCACCTTCAATAGGTTGCGTTAACGCCGGAACTTTTGTCCGTACCGCTGAAAGGTCAGGCGCACCGATGCTAGCTGGTGCAGGTAGCGAAAACGTAGGATGGAAAATGGGCATAGCTGCCGAGACATCTCTTGCTCCCGCTGCATCCCCTCCAGGATCAAACGGGACTCCACCACCAGCCCACCAGTTCTGGAAGCCGTCGTAACAGGTCGATGGTGTTGGGCCGAATTCCAGCCCCCACGGGTCAATTCCTGACAGTGGATCGCCGCCGCCGTAGCTGTAGGGGTTCCAGAACTGCCCCATCGGGTCAGTGGTCAAGAATTGCCCTTGTTCTGGATCGTAGAGTCGATACCCGAACACACCCGCTTGCAAGTCTCCGTCCCATTTGCGACCGCCGAAAAGGAAGTCGGTTTGACGGCTGCCCTGAAAATCCTCCAGTTCGCCATAGGGTCCAAATGCGGTCCGGCCCACCACAGCACCAGAATCATCCAGAAGAATTTCCGGAGTCCCGACCGGATCGCTAACCAAATAGGTCAGTTTCCACTTTCCTGCGCTGGCTTTCTGGGCTTCGGCTACGGCGTTCAATCCAAAGGGAATTCGATACCGCCAACTTCCCTCCCCAGCCGTGCTGTCAGCAACCACATCGCTACCGTCCCACACGCTGCGTCGCGCCAACGTCCAGGCAGTGTCGGAGGAATCTGCTTTGGGCAAGTCCAACGGGTCGTGCGTCAAACTCCCGAAGGCATTCCCCACGCACAGCGCCAAAACAGCCAATAGGAGGATTTTGAAGCTCCCCGAAAACTTCACCATCGCGTTTGAAGGTATGCGCACCCCCAAAACAGTAGAAAGCCTCGTTTTGCCCGGCACCGTCTTCCTAGCCCCGGCAAGCAATCGACAAGATCTGAAAGAGTCTTTTCCCCAAATTGCTTCAAAGCCCCTTTCAACCAAATTCACCCTTCCACATTCGCCCACGCAGCGGCGCAACGTTAACCAACGCCCAACTCACCAATTTTTCGCACAGCGAGCGCGACAAGGATTGCCCCCGATCCCCACTCGCTCCCTGCGCCCCCCACCGACCTCACCTGGCGCCCGCGCAGCGGCGCAACGGTAAGCAACGCCGGACGAATCGATTTCCCCACCAGCGAGCGGAATACAGACCAATCAAGTCGGCCGCGATCGAGCTAACATGGCGAGATCGCCGATGAAGTCGAAGGGATCCGAACCCGACGGCGTCCGCATTTGGGACGCCGAGCGGTGAGGATCACGAGAATTCGCGGCGAGATCGCCGTGATAAATGGAGACATGGAGAGTCGAACTCCAGACATCCTGCTTGCAAAGCAGGCGCTCTACCAACTGAGCTATGTCCCCTTCACTCGACTATCTCATCGCAATGGCCTGAGATAGTGAAAAAGCCAGTCTTCCTGGCTTTTTCAAATGGGTCCGGATGGACTCGAACCATCGACCTTCGCCTTATCAGAGCGACGCTCTAACCAGCTGAGCTACGAACCCCAACACACCCCCGAAAATCCGAGGAAGGAGAAATGTAGACGAGGTCCTTGCACCTGGCAAGG
>CAIKAA010000271.1 GCA_903825275.1 uncultured Fibrobacterota bacterium
CCCGTTGTAGGGATCGGGCATGGTTCGACAGGCTCACCACAGGTGCCCGATCCCTACAGATCGCAACACGGCGGGGGCCCGGTTCACGACGGCCCGGCCGCGCGTCGCGCGGGGCGCCCAATCCTGCCGTTTTCTGATGTCCGGAAACCGTCCTCGCAAAGATTTCCGACGTCAATCGAACAGGAAGATGGACACGTTGGGGGACCTATTACTAGGTTTGCGTCTTCGTTCTTTGTTGCCTGTCCGATGTGGATGGGCTAGGAAAAGGGGTTTGTCCTGACTCGGAAAGACCATCTTCACGCCTTCGCCCTACAAGTGGCCGAAGCCCGAGGGTTGGAGCTAGTGGATGTCGAGCTCTTCCGAGCCGGTCGCAGGGAAGTTCTTCGGATCTACCTGCATAAGCCGGGCGGCGTCAGTCTTGAGGACTGTTCGCTGGCCAGCCACCACCTCTCGACCCTGCTCGACGCGGAAGATTCGTTTCAGGCGCCCTATACCCTCGAGATCTCCTCACCGGGACTCGATCGCCCCTTGAAGACGCCCAGCGATTGGCGCCGCCGAGTGGGGGAGTGGGTCAGGACGCACCTGATCGAAGATGTGGAAGGCCGCAAGCAGTGGACCGGAAAGCTCGTGTCACAAGATGAGGTGTCAGCAACCCTCCAGCTTGAAGACGGGAAGACGGAAATCCGCATACCCTATCGCGCTGTCCAACTGGCACGCGTCGACGTTCGTCTCGAGGACTGATCCATGTCAAGAGCCACCGTTAAAGATCCGGAAGTCAACATTGTCGAGGCCCTTGGCCAAGTCGCCAAGGAGAAGAACATCGGAATGGATGTGGTTCTCCTGACTTTGCGCAATTCGCTGGTCCAGGCCGCTCGCAAGTACACCGGAATCCAAAAAAACGTCGAAGTCGACATCGATCGCGAGCGCGGCAGCATCCGCGCCTTCTTGCGTGTCGAAGTGGTCGAGGATCTTCCCGATCTTCCGGAAGGAATTTCTGCCGAAGACGCCCAGATTTTCGACGAGAAGTACATGTTGGTCGAGCAGGCACGCGAGTACCGCCCCAACATCCAAGTCGGCGAAGTTTTGGAGCACGAAGTCCCCATCGTGGGGTTCGGTCGGGCCGCCATTTCGATCGCCAAGCAGAGCTTGACCCAGCGGGTGCGCGAAGTGGAACGCCAGCGCGTGTTCGACGACTACCGCGACCGTATCGGCACCATTGTGACAGGAACTGTCCAACAGGTCGATCGTGGCGACATTTTGGTCAACCTGGGCCGCACCGAAGCTATCGTGCCGCTGCGCGAACAGATTCGCAAGGAACGCTATCGCCAGGGCGACAGCATTCGCGCCTACATCTGCGACGTGTCCAACAATTCCAAGGGTCCACAGGTCATCCTGTCGCGCACCCATCCCGAGTTTTTGGCCAAGTTGTTCGAATTGGAAGTTCCCGAGATCTACGACGAAATCGTCGGGATCCGCGCCGTGGCCCGCGATCCGGGCTTTCGCGCCAAGATCAGCGTGTCCAGCCGCGACGAGCGCATCGACCCTGTCGGTGCTTGCGTGGGCATGAAGGGCAATCGCGTCCAAGCGATCGTCCGCGAACTTTCCAACGAACGCATCGACATCATCCATTGGACCGAAGACATGCAGGTTTATGTGCGGAGGCTCTTTGCCCCCGCCGAAGTCCGCAAGGTCATTCCGGTGGGGACGACTCGCTACGTGGTGGTGGTGGTCAATGACGATTTGTCCCTGGCCATTGGACGCCAAGGCCAGAATGTGAAATTGGCCACCAAGCTGTTGGGAATGGAACTGGACGTTTTCGGAGAAGACGAATTCGCCCAGTTGCCCGAGAACGAGCGTCGCTCGATTCTTGGGGAGGCTCCAGAACCCGTTGTGGTTGTGGAACCCGTTGAAGTTGTCGAGACGGTCGAGACCGTCGAGACGCAGGAAGTTGTTGAAGTTGCCGAGACCGTTGTGGAAGCCGTGGAGGAACAGACCGCCGCTGAGTGAGCGGTGCCTGAATCCTGACCAGCTATCCCAGTACCTACCGAGAGCGAGGCTCTGTGAGCAAGACCCGAATCACCGATGTTGCGACCGAGTTCGAGATCGCAAAGGAATCCGTCCTCAAGCTTCTAAAGGAAGCTGGCCATGAGGTACGGTCCATCCTTTCGCCGATCGAGAGCGAATGGGTCGACCAGATCCGGCCCGGATTGGAGTCCGAACGCGCGAAGTCTGGCAAGACCAGACCGAAAAAGGTCGCGCCCAAGAAAAAGGCCGAAGGTGAATCCGACGCGGTCGACGGGAGACCCAAAAAGATCGTCCCCAAGAAAAAGGGCGAAGGGGAAGGTTCCGGACCAGACGCCGCCGAACACGATGCGGGTCATTCCGCACCGGCGGCACCTGCTGCTCCTGCGGCTGCGCCACGACCACCAGTGGTTGGTGCGCAGTCCGAGCCGATGTCCGCGCCCGCGCCAACGGCATCGGTCGAGCCTGCGCCGAAGGTGTCGCCGAGTGTGGTGGTATCCCCTGTGGAACCAACCCATGCACCCGTTGCGCCACCCCAGATGGCTTCCGAGCCGACGCACGCGGTACCGGTAGAAAAATCCGAGCCTCCCGCAGCGGAAGCTCCCAAAGTTCAGTTGACCGCCCCCGTGCGTCGTCAGCCATCGTTCAACCCGGATCGCCCCGATCGTCCTCGGGCCCCGGCCAGCACCTACCAACCCACACCTCGTGGAATCACCGGCGGACCTCGCCCTGGATTCGCGGGAGCGGCGGGTGGCGAACGTCCCGCGGGTGGCAAAGGACCTGCACCGACTCCAAACCGTGAAGGCGCTGGACGCGAAGGCGCTCCACGCGATGGGCGTGAAACGTCCCGTCCCGGTGGACCTGGACGGGAAACTCGTCCTGAAAATCGCGGCCCTGGCGGCCCCGGTGGACGTCCCGATCGCGGTGTTTCCGTTGGCGCCGGCCGTTCCGACGGTCGCGGACCAACTGGTCCTGGCGGCCCTGGCGGTCCCGGCGGACGCGGTCCTGGTGGACCCGGCGGCCCTGGCGGACGCGGTCCCGGTGGACCCGGTGGCCCTGGCGGTCCCGGTGGATATCGCGGTCCTGGTGGTCCTGGCGGACCTGGAGGCCCTGGTCAGGGCCCCTACAGAAGCCAGCCTCCCTCAACCAATCCTTATCGTCAGGGCAGCGGACCTTACCGTCCCGGTGGTCCTGGCGCAGGTCCTGGTGGACCAGGCCGTCCTGGAGTTCCCGGTCAGCCCGGAGTTGCCGGTCAGCAGCAGCAAGTCCAGCCCGGTCAGACGGCCGGTGCCCATGGCTCGGTCAAGGGCAAGGGCTCGGCAGGCGGCAAGCGCAAGACCAAAGAGCAGATCGAAAACGAGATTTTCTTCCAGACCCAGCAGAACGTCAACAAGGTGATGGTCTCACTGGATCGCGGCAAGGTCCAGCGTCGTTATGCCCGTGGCGGCGGCGGCCAGATGATGGACGCCCCCGAAGAGAAGCGCATTCTCAAGGTGGCCGAGTTCATCACCATCGCGGAACTCGCGAACCTGTTGAACGTGGGCGCGGCCCAGGTCATCGCCAAGGCGATGGGCATGGGATTGATGGTCACCATCAATGCACGCTTGGACCACGAAACCATCGCGATCATCGCCGACGAGTTCGGGTTCCAAGCCCAGCTCATGGACGAGTACGCCGAAGACGTCGCGGAAAGCCAAGAAGTTTTGGGCAATCCCGAAGCCGAAGCCAAGCGGCCTCCCATCGTCACGGTCATGGGTCACGTCGACCATGGCAAGACGTCGCTGTTGGATTACTTGCGCAAGACCCACGTGATCTCGGGCGAAGCTGGCGGCATCACCCAGCACATCGGCGCCTACGAAGTCAATACCGGCCACGGCACGGTCACCTTCCTGGACACTCCGGGTCACGAGGCGTTCAGCGCCATGCGTGCTCGCGGTGCCAAGGTCACCGACATCGTGGTGTTGGTTGTGGCTGCGGATTCCAACGTGATGCCGCAGACCAAAGAAGCGATCGACCATGCCCGCGCCGCTGGCGTGCCGATGGTGATTGCCATCAACAAGATGGACCTTCCTGCCGCGAATCCGGACAACGTCCGCTCGCAGTTGGCCAATTATGGCGTCGAAGTCGAACAGTGGGGCGGCAAAACCCAGTGTATCGAGATCTCGGCCAAGAAGGGGTTGAACATGGACAAGCTCCTGGACGCCCTCCTTTTGGAGGCCGAAGTCTTGGGGCTATTGGCCAACCCGACCGTGCGCGCCAAGGGAACGGTGATCGAAAGCCGCTTGGACAAGGGCAAGGGTTCCATCGCCACGATTTTGGTCCAAGAAGGAACTTTGCGCGTGGGCGACGCCATTTTGGTCGGCTCCTATGCTGGCAAAATCCGTCAGCTCATGGACGAGCGGGGCCAGCCTCGCAACGAAGCAGGTCCTTCGGTTCCTTGTCAGATTTTGGGCATCGACGGCGTCCCCCAGGCGGGCGACACCTTCATCCAGATGGACGACGAACGCGAGGCGCGAGAAATCGCAGGCCGTCGCCACCGCGCCCAAAAGGAACGCGAATTGCGCCGCGCCCAACGCATGTCGTTGGAAGATCTTTCCAACAAGATCGCCGCGGGCGACTCGCAGCAAACCTTGCGCGTCATCGTCAAGGGCGACGTGGACGGTTCGGTGGAAGCCATCGCGGCATCCCTCGAGCAGCTCACGACCAAGGAAGTGCGCGTGCAGATTTTGTCGCGCGCCGTGGGTGGGATCAAGGAAGCCGACGTCATGCTGGCTGCCGCATCGGACGCCATCATCGTGGCCTTCCATGTACGGCCCGACTCCAACACTCGCGAATTGGCGCTGCGCGAAGGGGTGGAAATCCGCTCCTACCGCATCATCTACGAAGTGGTCGACGACATTCGCAAGGCCATGGAAGGCATGCTCAAGCCCGAGATCAAGGAAGAGGTCGCCGCGGAAGCCGAAGTGCGTCAGATCTTCCGGGTTCCCAAGCTGGGAGCGATCGCCGGTTGCTATGTGCAAAGCGGAACCATCGAGCGCAAGCTCAAGGCCCGCGTGTACCGCAATGGAATCGAAGTCGCCGAAAGCCGGGTCAGCACCTTGCGTCGTTTCAAGGACGACGTTTCCGAAGTGCGGTCTGGTTTCGAATGCGGCGTGGGCCTGGACAACGTGGACGAATACCAGGAAGGCGACATCATCGCGTTCTTCCGGCAGTTCGAGGTCGCTCGCAAGCTTTCGGACTCCAAGGCGTGAGCAGTCGTCGGCCCGGCGGAAGCCGAACCGTTTCGGTAGGGGAGCAGATCCGGCGCGAGCTGGGTCAGCTTTTCATCGAGGGACTCAAGGATCCTCGCATCGGGTTTGTCACCATTTCCAGCGTCAAGATCTCGTCGGACATGTCGGTGGCGGTGGTGAACTACACCGTGCTGGGTTCCGACAAGAGCGTGCGCGACACGGAAGTGGGACTGGAACAGTCGGCGGGTTGGCTTCGCA
The DNA here is from genome assembly GCA_903825275.1 of uncultured Fibrobacterota bacterium. Lineage (GTDB taxonomy): Bacteria > Fibrobacterota > Fibrobacteria > UBA5070 > UBA5070 > UBA5070. Next base: position 5,511 of record CAIKAA010000271.1, read on the forward strand.
AGGAGCTGGCGCACCGCATGAAGCTGCGCCACATGCCGAATGTCAAATTCTGTCTCGACAAGAATCTGGAAAACAGCATGCACATCAACGCCTTGCTGGTGACCCTTCCCGAAGAAGATCGCAAGCCGCTTCCTCCCGAGGCTTAACGGTCTCGAACGTCCGGCGGACCTAGGAGGCTTGAGGAATGTCTGCTTGCGGTTTTTTGTTTTTGGACAAGCCCTCGGGAGTCACTTCCCAAAGGGCTTTGTCGCCATTGAAGCGGATTTTGTCGGAAAAACGCATTGGCCACGCGGGGACGCTGGATCCATTGGCGACAGGACTGTTGGTGGTGGCGGCGGGCAAGGCGACGCGGTTGATGTCGTGGGCCGAAGGAATGGACAAGGAATATTTGGTCTCGATGCGAACGGGCATTCGCACCGATACCTTGGATACCGATGGACAAATACTGTCCGAAGCGGAACCCTTCCAAGGCCAACCCGATTGGTCTTTCCTATTCCGGCCTTTCCTGGGCGAGATCGATCAGATTCCTCCTTCCTACTCGGCCATTTCGGTGGACGGGGTTCGTTCCTATGTCCGAGCCCGCGCGGGAGAAGAGGTCGTGCTTCCGGCACGTCGGGTGAGGATCGATTCCATCGAAGTCGTTGACCAAAGTCCCTTGGACGCGACGGGTTGGGCCTTGGGGGATTTCACCTTGCGGGTGAGGTGTTCCAAAGGAACCTACGTGCGTTCCCTGGTGCGCGACCTGGGCGAAGCGCTAGGGTGTGGGGCCACGGTAAGTGCCTTGCGGAGGACCGCGATCGGACAGTGGCGGGTGCCCGATACCTTTACGGGTACTGATACGATTCCCGAGTTGCACCCGGTGGCTTCGGTGTTCCCAGATCACCCTAGGTTTGTCGCAAGCCTTGAGGATCGGAAGGCGCTATCGCACGGCCATGCAACACCCACGGACCAGGCCGATGCCGAAGACGTTTTTTGCCTGGATGGCCAAGGGCAAGCGATCGCGTTTGGGAAGGTGATGGCGGGGCGGTTCCAGCCCGACGCGATGCTGGTCGATCCGGCGGAATTGGGAGCGTAGCCTTTCCGAATGGGCTAGGATTGCCGAAACTTCAGGTTCCTGGGCAGAATTGCTAAGATTCATTAGGTACTTTCCAGCTACCCTGAATCCCACAAGGTTCCCCATGAAACGGTCCTTTGTCTTCCTATCCTCTTTGGCACTGTCCAGCCTTCCATGCTGCGCTGCCGTGTCGGGTACAGTCACCGACCGAGCCGGAAATGGCCTTGCGGGCGTTGGCATCTCGCTGGCGCTGAAGGGCACCAGTACCACCACGGATGCGACAGGAGCGTGGTCGCTGGTTGCAACAGGAATGGTTGCGCGATCTGTTTCCAAATCGCTCACGCGATGGACGGGCAATGCGGTGAATCTGATCCTTCTTGAGCCTTCCACGGTTTCAGTGGATGCCTTCGATCTCAAGGGTGCCCTGCAGGGGCGTTTGTCCAGCATGCGCCTTGGCGCGGGATCGCACAGCCTTCCGTTGGCGCTGTCTGGGTCGGGAATGGTGTGGTTGCGGGTGACGATGAACGGGCGGCCCACGTCCATTGTTGTAGGGATCGGGCATGCCCGATCCCTACAACGGGAACAACAAACAACGGCCGCCCGATCGCAGGGGGTGGTGGACACGTTGCGGTTCACCTGGAAATCCAGGGTGGTGGCGCAGGTTCCGTTGGCAATTCAGGACACATCGGGGTTTGTGGTCCGGATGGACACCTCCAGCGTCTATGCCTGGAATGATTCGATCACTTATGGCAATCTGTACGATTCGCGGGATGGTCAGGTCTACCGGACGATGAAGATTGGCTCGCAGAACTGGATGGCCGAGAATCTGAACTACGCTGGCACTGGCAGAACCATCGGCCGGTGTAACAACAACAGTGCCGATTCTTGCGTCAAGTACGGTCGGTTGTACACTTGGGCAGAAGCCGTGGGTCTTCCTGACAGTTGCAATCGCAAAGTATGTGGCACTCGTGTTTCCTCCAAGCACACAGGCATTTGCCCCACTGGTTGGCATGTTCCCAGTGATTCGGAGTGGACCGCCATGGATAGGGTTGTGGACAGCACGAACAGTACCGCTGGAATAAAGCTAAAGTCCACAAGTGGTTGGATTCCCGATAGCGCTACCAGTGGCAACGGTACAGATGTCTACGGCTTTCGCGCCCTGCCGGGCGGCTACTTCAACGGTACCTCATTCATCTACTTTGGCTACGTCGGCTACTGGTGGAGTGCCGCAGAGAACAATGCCTCCTACGCCAGGTTCCGGTACATGAGCTGCAACGGCACGTACGTGAACCGCTACTACCACAAGGCAGACGGGTTTTCGCTCCGGTGCTCCAAGGACTAACCGGCTTCGGGCTTAATCCAGTTTCCGGTGGCCAAGCGCGAAGAGCATGGCAATAACATCAATCGCCATGCCGAAGGCAAGGCGGCCTCATTCCCCTCGCTTGCCCTGAGCGGCGTCGAAGGGTCGCGGGTCGAATTTTTTGCTTTTGGAGGCTCACGGTTGAAGATTGAAGCGATCCTGGCTATTGCGTCGTTTAGGTTCAACAACACCCACGGACCTAGCAGATGCCTAGGACGTTTTTTGTCTAGCGGAATTGAGCCGTTTGTAGGGATCGGGCATGCCCGATCCCTACAACGGCAAACCGCAACAATCCGATTAAATCTTCGCCAACGCCGCGTCGTAATCGGGTTCCGAGCCAATTTCCGGTACCAGTTCGGTGTAGACCACGACGCCTTGTTCGTCGAGGACCACGACCGAGCGGGCGATTAGGCCGGTCAAGGCCGAGTCGACGAGCTTGACTCCGTAGGCGTCTTCGAAGGCGGTGTCGCGAAACGAGGACCCGGTGATCACGTTCTCGATTCCTTCGGCGCCACAGAAACGCTTGGCGGCAAACGGCAGGTCCTTGGACACGCAAAGCACCACGGTGTTGGAAATGCCTGCGGCTTTTTCATTGAACCGGCGCACCGATGTCGCGCAGGTCGCGGTGTCGATGCTCGGGAAAATATTGAGGACGACTTTCTTCCCGGCAAGGTCGGCGAGATGAACCGAGGAAAGGTCCTGTTTGACCAAGCTGAAATCGGGGGCTTTGGATCCCAAGGTGGGAAGGTTGCCCGAAGTGTTGACGGGATTGCCGCGAAGGGTAACGGTGGCCATGGTGCAGTTCCTTGGGTATGGGTGGGCTCGAAGGTCTTCATGATACAAAGTCTCAAAACTAGGATCTACGTCCATGTTCGTCCGTTGTCCTAGCTCATCGGTAGGTATCTTCCCTCTTCTCATGAATCAGCGCAAACCGTATTGGGCGTTCCTCTGTCTTTCGATTGTTTTTGGGTTCGCTCCGGTTTTCGGGTACGGCGATCAGGAACAGGACCACAACCATCCTTCCGTAAAATGGTTTACGGCTGAAACCGAACACTTCCGGTTTCACTACGAAAAGGGGTTGCGCTCTGTGGCCGAGGTCTGCGCCGCGCGGGCCGAGGCGGTGTGGCCCGAGGTGACCGCGCTGTTTGGACATGAGCCGGTGGACAAGGTTGATTTCCTGGTTTTTGACGAAGATTATTCCAATGGTTGGGCCATCGCCAGTTTGAACACCATGGCGATCTGGAGCGCCGATCTCGGGTTCAATTTACGCGGCAGCAAGGAGTGGATTCGCGACGTGGTAGCCCATGAATTTGGTCATGTGGTGTCCATCCAAAGCTCGGCCAAGTGGAAGCCGTGGATTGGCGAACTCCAGTTGGGATGGGAAGATGCCTCGGACCGGAAAGTGTCATCTGGGGGCTGGTTGCTTTGGTCGCTCAATCCCTACTCGATGTCGATGGCCGAAGGAACGGCCCAATGGATTTCCGAACACAATGGCGGCGACCGCTGGGATTCGCACCGGGCCATGATCGAACGTACGGCGGCCCTGTCAGACAGCTTGTTGCCCTGGGGAAAAATGGGTGCGTTCTCCGGAACCGGATTGGATTACGAACGAGTGTATGGCCAGGGATATTCCCTGATCCGCCACATCCAGCGCACGCGTGGCCCTGAAACGGTCGCCGCCTGGTGGAAGGAGTTGTCCAAATTCCGTCACCAAACTCCCGGATCGGCTTGGAAGGCGGTGACGGGTCAGGAGCCCGAGGCGCTTTGGGAAGAATGGCGCGATTCGGCCAAAGCCCGGGCCCAAAAAGCCTTGGAAGGGGCCAAGCCACTGGTGGAGGGCCGCAAGATTTTCGGCGACGCCTTCAATACCCAGTACCCTCGGTGGTGGACAGATTCCGTCTTGTTGTTTTCCTCCAACCGCGGGAGCGATTTCCAGGTGAATTCCCTTTGGGGTTATGATTTCGCCCGCAAGGACACCTCCGAACGCGCTTGGACGATCGCTCCGGCGATCCGCAGCCGATTCTCGTTCGACACCACCTCCAAGCGAATCTGGTTCCACTCGGGCAGGAAAAACGACGATCGCGGGCGCCCCGTGATCGATATCTATTCCGCTGGAATCCATGCCAATTCCAAAGGATTCTTGGAGGCCGACCCAAAGGACAAACAACAACGCGTCACGGTTTCCACCCATGCCCTTTCTCCTGAAGTGCGCGGCGACACTTTGGCGGTGGTGGTGCGCGATCACCGCAACTTCCGAGTGAGCTTGATTCCTGCCTCAGGCCTGGAATTGCCTTCCAGGGAAGCCAAGAGCATCTTCCCCTTGGCGGACTCGTTGGACCAATTGCCTGCTGTCACTCTCGAGGCCGTGATCTGGGCACCTGACGGCAAAAGCCTCTTTGTCGACTGGTTCGACGGAAATCTCCGCAGGGTTGATCGAATCGGGTTGAATGGACAAATCCTGTCGCGGATGGGCGATTCCCTATCCGAGTGGCGCGACCCCAACCTGTCCCGCGACGGAAAATGGATTTACCTGTTCGAGCCCCAAGATGTGCCCGACGTGGCCGGCCTCAAGGCCCCGAACTCCGACAACCTGATCAAACCCGGCTTCTTCCGCTCCGAACGCCTCGTCAACATGGCGAAGCACAACTACCAGCTC
>CAIKAA010000272.1 GCA_903825275.1 uncultured Fibrobacterota bacterium
CCCTTTGCACCAAAGGTGCCCTGCCGGTTTCGTAATGCCGTAGCAGTCGGCTCCACTTGGGACAGGCTTTCGGGGGATCAGACCCGAGGAGATTGAGTTTCGATGCCGGGAAGGCCTGGACAAAATCTGATCGAGTCGTTTCTGGTCCAGCAAGTTCCCTTCCAGATATTTTGGGAATAGATTTGTGTCATGACCCAAATCCATGAATTGCCTTCGATCGACATCCGCGAAATCATCGAGCAAGTGCGATTCGCCAAGGAGTTGCCCAAGCGCCAACTGCGCGAATGCATCGAGCGCAGCGAGGAAGCGATTCCCGTCTTGATGGAAATCCTGGAAGCCGAATTGGCCAATGGCTTCCAATCCGATGACGATCATACCGTTCCGTACTGCCTGCTGCTTTTGGGTGAATTGCGTCACCGGAGCGCCTACCCCTTGTTGCTCCGATTGGCTCGTCATCCCCAGGTCGAGGAGTTTTTGGGGGATTTGGTCACCGAAGCCTTGGGCCGCTGCCTGGCTGCTTGCTGGGATGGATCGGTGGAATCGCTCCTTGATTTGGCGAAGGATGCCACTCTGGAAGAGAATCCCCGGGGTCAGGGCGTGTCGGCGCTGGTGTGCTTGGCTGTGGCCCAGGAGCGCTCGCGCGAAGAAACCTTGGGGGACATTCAGGATCTTTTGCGGGAGGCGTTGAACACCGAGTCCTCCGAAATCGCCTCGGCCTGCGTGATCGCCCTTTGGGATCTGTATCCCGATCCCGCCACCGAAGCCCTGGCTCACGAAGTTTACGCGAAGGGTCTGGTCGACGATGACATTCTTCCACAAGCCGATTTGGACGACGTGGTCCTGCAAGGATTTGAATCGGTTTGGAACGAGTCCCAGGAAGAGTCCCTTTGTTCGTTGCAGGTGGATGCTGTTGCCGATTCCAATTGGTGGGCTTGCTGGGAGGATGAGGAGGACGACGATCTCGATAACGAGGTCTGGGTCCCCCCCGAGCCCATCGAACAACTCAAGTCCGAAAAGGTCGGACGCAACGACCCGTGCCCTTGCGGTTCGGGCATGAAATTCAAGAAGTGCTGCGGAAAGGGAGCGTAGGGAAGTTGGGGAGAGGGTGAGCGCCACTTCCACGAAGCAGTTTAGGGCACTTTTGGAAAAGGCTCTTCTGGTTTGAAACCCGACCCGACGAGAGCCAAGCTATGGGGCAATGCCCCCACAGTCGATTTCGTTTGCCTTAGAAGTTTTGGTTCAAGGTCCAAATAAACAAGAATTTGAATCAAAATGGAATCTCATCGGTTGGCTCTTCGTTGATTGAGGTCGAACAGTATCTGCGATCAAGTTCGGCATATTCTCCATCTTGCAGAAGCGTTATGTCATCGGCATTTTCTAAATCGTAAGAGTATAAATCAATTTCATCCGATGGAACGCCGACTATCAAGTACACCTTGGTTAGTTTTTGCTTGCCGCGCAAGAAGTGATGGCGATAAATGAATTCGCCTTTGTGGTCTTTTCGAATCCGGGATTTTGGAATTTTCTTAGGTTTTTTCATGCGCGCCCATTTGCAATAACAACAAGACGACCTAGTCCAGGATATTTTCTTTCTCCTTCACCAAAGGAAGTGGAGGCGAAAGGCAAAGAAAGGGTCAACCTTGGGTCGGAAGGTTCCACAGAAGGGCTCTTGTAAGGCTACCCTCGACGCTGCACGGGTCCAAAGGCCCGCTCGAAGCGCGAAAGGTTTTCTTGGAGGGTCTGGATCAGGGCTTGCATGTGGGATGGCGCCACGATGATGCGAGCCCCCACCTTGGCCTTGGGCACACCAGGAAGCATGCGCGCGAAGTCAATCACGAATTCGTGGGGGCTGTGGCTCACCAGGACAAGGTTCGAGTAAATCCCCTCGGCTTCTTTTTCTCCGAGTTCGATGTTGATGGCGTTTTCGCCTTCGGGCTGTACTGGTGCGACCATTTGCTAAACTTAATCGCTTGAAGGCCGTCTGTCCCTGCTGGCCTGTCTGCGACGTCACCTTTACGGTCTTTACCTGAGAGAGCTTGCCTTTAGGGAATGCCCAACCGGTTGGACATTTCCTGGGTTTGGCCCAACATCCAGGTCGCCTGGGCAGTCTCGACCCAGGGGCTGGGGAGCGCCTCCACCAACCTCGGGACCACCCAACCGATCCAGCTCGCGCACCGCGACGGTCTCGGGGATCGATCTTCCAATTGCGGCTGGCGAGGTCCTACAGCCATCCCTCGGGAACCAATCCGTCAAAGAACGGGTGCAACCCCCGCGTCTCGTAGGGCGCCTCGCGCAAGGGCAAGGTCAAGGAGATCGGCTCGGCATCGGGGTCGGCCAAGTAGTTCGGATCATACATGAAACGACAATTTCCGTCAGGCAGTTCCTGGAAACTTCCCGCCACCACCGTATCCCAATAGACGACTCCGCGACGGTCGGTCACCTTAGATCCTCGGGAAGGGGTACCGCGCCTAGGCAGTGGCCAAAAAACTGAAGGACCTGCTGGACTTTGTCGAGGCGCAAAGTCTCTTTGCCCAGCTCCAATTCGCGCAAAAATCGCAGCCCCACCCCGCTGTGCAAAGCCAATTCCTGTTGGGTCAGTCCAGCTTCCTTGCGAGCCGTTCGGACAAACCGAGCGATGGATCCGGCTTGGTTCTGAATTTCGACCAGTGTTCGCCTCATTTAACCCCCGAAAAGGTATGATAATCATCCGTTTTCAGACTTACACCCCGTACAGGTATTAAAATGGAAACATTGCATATATAGCACCCATTAAGGTATCAATGGAGCTCAAAAAAACTCATTTTCTATCATCATTACTGCTTTTGATCTACCAGACTGCAATCCATCCCATGCTCTCTACAGAAGTTGATGAAAATGTCCGACCCGAACCAATGGCGAAACGGTCCTCTCCAAGCAACACCTGAAGAGGTTGGTTTCGACGCCAGCCGTTTGGAACGCTTGGACGAGATCTTCGGAAACCTGCTAACGACTGGCAAAGTGCAATGCGCCAGCTACTGCCTAGCGCGCCACGGCAGGGTGTTCGCCCACCGTTCGATCGGGCCGCGCCATTTCGAAAAGGATCTACCGCTGGAGCCCAGTAGCTTCCGCGCGATTGCCTCGGTCGGCAAGGTCTTCACCAGCATCGGCATCCTGAAGCTGGTTGAGGACGGGCGCATCCTGATGGAATTTCCCATCGGCCACTACCTGAAGGAGTTTGACACTCCCGCGCATGCCAAAATCCGTCTTTCCAACCTGCTTACCCATTCTTCCGGACTTCCCGCTGATCCGGGATCCAATGCCGAGCCCAATCCCGACTACGGGAGATTGAGGGCGATTTTGAGCGAGCCGGATTGGGTCGCACGCTTGGCCAAGGTTCCCCTGGCGCACGAACCCGGGGAACGCTGGTGCTACGGAAGTGCCGGGTTCTCCCTGTTGGGCGAAATCATCTCCCGAACGGTGGGCGAGCCCTACGACGTCTGGATGGAACGAGAAATCTTCAAACCTGCGGGACTTCAGGACACCTACTTCCATCCGGGAGACCGCGACCTAGACAATATTTGTCTGGTTTCTCGCCAAGACCAGGAAGGATTGGACCGCACTCTCCGGATTCGGCATCGCCCCATGCTGGCGATGGGCGGGGCCTATTCCACGGTGCTGGACATGGTTCGACTCGGCCAATTGTTCCTGGAAGGCGGATCGTTGGATGGACAGCGAATTCTTGGTCGCAAGACCATAGAATCCATGCACCGTATTCATCTCACGGCCCCGGCCCCCCACTGGGGAGACCACTTCCCCGATTGGCAGTACGGGCTCGGGCTCGAACCCGCGCGCCACCCCTTGGTCCCCCCAGGATCGCTCTGGGGTCACGAAGGCTCGGGACGAAGCGCCATGTGGTTCGCCCCCGAAGAGGGACTTTCGGCCGCCTGGATCTTGCCCACCACCATCGATTGGGACCCCGATTTCTGTTGGACGCCGCGCGCGGTGATCTGGTCGGGATTGCATTGAGGATTGCTTCAAGACTCGAGGCGATGTTTGCCATCGCCCAGGTGACCTGGAAGGAGTGGGCGGCCTATCGGTCGCACATGGCGGTGTCGTTGTTGACGGGCCCGTTGCGGTTTGTGGTGATGACCTGGATCTGGACGACCACGATGAATTCCAGCGGGACCGCCGGCGGGTTGAGTCTCGAAAATCTGGTGACGTATTCGGCTATGACCAGCTTGGTGTCGTTCACCATCCACGACTTCGCCGATTGGAACCTGCAGATGCTGATCCGGACAGGCCGCTACGCAAACCATCTGCTCCAACCACTGCCCCATCCCTTCTACGCCTTTGGACAAAAGCTCGGTCACCGGGCCTTGGGAATTTTGATCGAGGCGATTCCGGTCTGGATCCTGGTGTCGCTCTGGCTGGGAAGAGTGTTGGTTCCCCATAATCTGTTCTGGTTCGGTCTGTCGGTGGTGCAGGGCTTTGTGCTGTTGTTCGTGGTCAACTACACCATGGGATTGACCGGCTTTTGGCTGGTTCGCGCCGAGGGAATCCGGCGTTGCCTGGAGCTGTTGCGCAACATCTTGGCGGGGGCCTTGCTTCCGCTCTCCTTCTTTCCCGAGGCGATCCAATCCATACTGATGGTTCTTCCCTTTCCCTGGATCCTGTACGTTCCGCTGCGCATCGGATTGGGAAGCATCGAGTTGACTGGACAGATTCTGTCTCCAGCCACCGCCGTGGGATTCCAGAGCCTGGCCTTGCTGGCGTGGGGCAGTGTCTTTTATTTCCTGAACCGGATCGCGACCCGTCGATTTTTGGCGGTGGGTGGATGAGAAGTCTGTTGGTCTTGCATCTCTCCGGAATCCGCCTGGCCTTGGCCACGCGCATGGCCGACCGCCTTGATTTCGCAGCCAGCCTTTTCGTCATGCTGGGAATCGAGATGATTCCGTCCCTCCTGACGGTCCTGCTCTACCGAAACGGCCTTTCCTTTCCCGGATGGACCATCCACGAAGCGGTGTTGATCCAATCGGTCTTCATGATGGCCAAAGGCATCGCCTATCCGTTCTTTGGAGGCGTCGTGTGGAACACCGCCGAAATGATCCGGGAAGGAACCTTTGAACTGCTTCTTTTGAAACCGCGCCACCCGCTGCTCTTGTGCATCGCGAAAACGTTCGATGCCGAAGATCTGGGAAAGTTGTTTGGCGGCACTGCCCTCACCATCTGGTGTCTGGCCCATGTTGGTCTTCCCAACGCTTGGCAAATGGCTGCCTTTGTCGGACTGTTGCTTGTCTCGCTGGTGTTGTTTGGTGCCAGCATCGTGACCATGTCGTCGTTATTGATTGTGTGGGTGGGAAACTTTCGAGTCTACGAAATTTTTGACACCATCGCCTCGTTGGGACAATTTCCGCCAGTGGTGCTGCCCAAAGGCCTGCGCAAGGCCGCCGAGGCGGGCCTTCCCATTTTGGGTCTTTCGGTTCTGCCCGCTTCGGCCCTTTTGGGGAAATCCGTCGAGGGCTGGCCTTGGGTGGCTTTGTCGTCGGTCATGCTTCTGACCCTTGCCCTTGTGCTTTGGAACCATTTGCTGCGCCGACTTTCCAGCGCAGGAGGCTGATCCCGCATGTCGCACGCTCTCGAAGTCCACGCCCTCTCCAAGACCTACAAGGTGTTCCGCCGCGGTTCGGGTTTCGCCCAAACCGTGGCGAGCTTGTTCCACCGCGAATTCACCACCGTGGAGGCTGTGCGCGAGGTCGACCTCACCCTGGAGGTTGGCGAAATCGTCGGATTTTTGGGCCCCAATGGGGCTGGGAAATCGACGACCCTCAAAATGCTTTCGGGGATTTTGCACCCCACCTCGGGCGAAGTCGTGGCGCTGGAGCGCTTCAATCCGTGGAAGGACCGGACAGAATATGTCCGGCATATCGGGGCCGTGTTCGGCCAAAAATCCCAGCTGGTCTGGGACATTCCTCCCCAAGACGCCTTTCGGATGAACCGGGCGATCCACGACATCCCCCGACCGCTTTATGAGGCACGTTTGGAGGAATTGGTCGAATTGCTCCACCTGGAAAAGATCATGACCCAGCCCACGCGTTCGTTGTCGCTGGGCGAACGGATGCGCTGTGAATTCGCCTTGTCGCTTTTGCACGGACCGTCGTTGCTGTTCTTGGACGAGCCCACCATTGGCCTGGACATGGATGCCAAGGACAAGATCCGCTCCTTCATCAAAAAGATCAACCAAAACGGCACGACCGTGATCCTGACCACCCACGACCTCCACGATGTCGAACACCTCGCTCGTCGCGTGGTCGTGATCGACAAGGGACGGATTGGCTTCGACGGCCCGATCGAAGAGCTGCGATCCCGCTTTGGCGACCGCAAGCGCATCCGGGTCCAAAGCCACAACTTTCCTCGATCGCTAGGAATCCCCGAGATCGAAATTGTCCGCCGCGACGGTGACATCATCGAGCTGGAATTGGACCAGTCTGTCTGTTCTGTGCACGACTTTTTGGAACACCTTTCCCGCACCTGCCGGATCGACGACTTGACGATGAACGATCCCCCGTTGGAAGACGCCGTGCGCAGGTTGTACGGGGAGGCGAAACAGGTCTCGTAAATCGGAGTTGGAGGAACGTCGAAGAACAAGGCTCTGTCTCAGCCGCTGATCGCTTGTGTCACAATTCGGCTAACTCAAGCTGGTCACTGGATGATTTGATCTTTTAACCAGTATTTATAGAGGACGTGACTCCACACGAATCGTTTGGTTCCCACGTAAACGCCACCGTTCCGATCCGTCATCCACCCCCCAAAAGAAACCAAAGCCATGAGATCCATCTGCTCTTTCGCGTTCATTGCCGCGTCCAGTTTCGCGCTCCCCACCAAGGTGTCGGTGGACGCATTGATTGGCTACGACCCACTGTTGTTGGATCCCTCTCCCGAAGGTTTGCAGCCGCGATTCAGTTATGGAATCGCCGTTGGCCCCAACATCACTTGGAAGTTCAATCCTCGAATCAGTCTCGACGTGGGAGTTCGCGGTTTGTACGATCAGGAAAATTTGAGTGGTCCCTATCAAGAGTCGCCCCCTTCCCCTGAGTCGAGCCTTCGCAAGACAACCGAGCGATGGCGCATCGGATTGAAAATGATGCCGGAAGTTCAAGTCACCGAAAACCTTCGCGTCGGCGCAGGATACGAATGGGATATTCCCGTCGCTGGCACCCAATTTCTGACGAGTCCAACCGTTCTCAATGGGGCCCGACGAAATTTGAACTGGGATTTGGGTAGCATCGGTTCATCGGACATTCCCGTGGCATCAGTGCACAACTTTCTTGCAGACATTTCCTGGTCAATCCAGCCATCCTTGGAAATCGTTCTGCAAGGGAAATATGGCTTGAACAAGTCCTTGTCAGAGTCCTACGGAAAGGATCCGGAGCAGTTGGATCCCGGAACGAGCAATCCCAACGAGTTCAACGCACGCGACCATCAAATCGCCATCGGGATCCGGTATCGGTTCGATTAGCTTGCGTCGTCGACCTCAACCCATTGGGGATCCCTCTATTTTGACAAAAGCCGACGCCCTTGTTCGAGCAGGGTTTTGTAGGCGTGGACCATTTCCTTCTCGTTGGCGTTTCCCAAAATGTATCCGCCATCCCACCAGGCAACCGTGCCGTCGGCGCGCACCGCAGCACGCGCGACGCTGGAGTCCTTGGCCGAAACCACAAAGCACAGCCCGCTTTCGCAAAGCCCTTTGTCCCATTTCTTCTTTCCCAAAACCAAAGAGGGGACATTTTCTGTCCAGGAAGTGGGCGCGGTGCGGAGCGAATCGCGGTAAACGGCATAACCGGTGTGGTTGGCGGTTTCCGCATCGGAACGCCATTGTTGGTCGGTGCGCTTCCAAACGTCCTCGCATCGCTCGGCACCTTGGCCGCACCAGATCACCTCGGTCAACCAGGAGCGCTGGTCTTCCCGCAACAGGACGACCTGGATCTTGCGCTCGATCAAATAGAGATGAACGACAGGATTTGACGTTCTTTCCACGGCAATCCGCTCCTGACCTTCCGATGGCGCTGCCGGTGTTCCCATCACCTGGGCCCAAGCAGGAAGCTGCGATTCCAAAACACCTCGAATCGCGTCCGGCAAGGCGCCCGCTTGGGCAAGGGTAAGAGCTGCAATGGCAAGGGGGTTGATCATCTGGGTCCTCGCGTGGGTTCTTGCTTGGCTTGCGATGGTCTAGGAAAGGTTGGCGTTCCCTCCCAAGGCATGGAACAAATTAATCACCAGATGTGTGGGAGAAACTTCCCGGTGGCTCTTCACCGGGATCCAATCGCTTATCTATGAATGAAAATGCAACTGCTATCGGTCCGCACGAGGACCTTCACGCTGTCTCGGACTTGCCAAAAATAAAAGTAGCGACCCGTTGGGCAAGATTCTCCGGACGCATTTTTTCCGTTCCAGATGACACCCAGCTTGGTGGTATCTACGGTGCTGGGAGTATCATAGCTTGATTGGAGATAACCTTCGAGATTCACTTGGAATCTGCCCGAGGAATCGAATACAGAAACCACGACAGAATAGGGGTTTTTGACGCCGGTCGAAATTCCTGTGACAGGATCTGACATAATCCGGCTCGCCGCATTGGTGTCCGGACACGAAGCCTTCAACTTAGCAGAAATGGGCCGTGATGCAGGTGACGAGGGAGCTTGGGTCGCGGCATCCTCGGAGCAAGATCCAAGCACCAACAATCCAAATGCGCCAATGGCTATTTGCTTCAAGTTCATCGGGAAGTCCTCAAAGTTGAAAAGGGGGGGGGACAGAATGGGAGTCCAAAAGATAACCAAAGCGCAACCCGGTTTCACCCCGAGCGGACGAACTCTACCTGAGAACTCATCACCACGATCACTGGAGTGAAACCCTGGATTTGGCTTAGGACGCCTTTCGGCGACAAATACAGATACACCTTCACTTTGTGAAAGGGAGGTTGAATTTTCTGGTCCCTGAAGCGTTTGCTCCTCTAAGGACCGGAAACCTTCCTCTCGCCGCAGCATGGCCCCCCCCAAACAACACCTTGCCCCCCGATGCGTAAAAATCGGATACTCCCCAGTGAATGGAACGGTCCACCTTTGGGCGCTACAAGATCCTGGGGCTGCTGGGAGAAGGGGGAATGGCGCAGGTGTTCCTAGCCGAAGACCCGATGCTGCACCGTTGTGTGGCCTTGAAGGTGATGCGCTCGGGAATGGCGATGAAGCCCGAATGGATCCAGCGATTCCACAGTGAAGCCTCGAACGTGGCGCGGTTGGGCAACCCCCACATCGTGCAAGTCCACGACATGGGAAACCAAGACGGCAGCGAGTTTTTGGTGATGGAGTTTCAGGATCGCGGCAGTATCGAAGGGATCGCCCTTCGCCAGGGAGGTGTTCTTGATCCTGTGTCCGTCGCCTGCATCGCGGTCCAATCGGCAGAAGGCCTGCGCGCCGCCCACGAAGCGGGAGTGATCCACCGCGATGTCAAGCCCGACAACCTGTTGATCTCGCGCCAAGGCGTGGTGAAAGTGGCCGATTTTGGCATCGCGCGCTTGCAAGGCGATTCCTCACTCACCCAAGCGGGCACGGCCATGGGATCGCCTTTGTACATGTCGCCCGAACAGGTGGACGGAGGGACCCTGACCGGCGCGTCCGATGTTTTCTCGTTGGCCTCCAGCATCTTTCGGATCGCCACCGGCAACCCGCCCGTCGAATCCGAGCACGTCCACGGAATCATGTGGCGGATCGCCAGCCAAGATATGCCCGAATTGCGTGCCATCAACACCGCGATTCCCCGTGGCCTTTCCGACCTAGTCAAACGGATGCACCACCGCAAGCTCGACAAGCGCCCCAGCATGGAAGAATTCTCCCGCGACCTGCGCCAGTGGCTGGCGAGCGTCGGTGTGCTCGATCCCGCCGAACACCTGAGGCATGCCCTGGGCTTTCCTCAAGCCTCCGCACTGCGGCCCGCCACCGGGACACATTCTGTCGCCAATGGGACCATTCCCAAAAAGGGAGCAACGGCCTTTATCGCCGAGGCGCTGGGCTGGTTCAAGCAAAAATTCGCGAAGGCGGGTTAAGGGCTCAGATCATCCCGACGGGAACAATCGTCACGTTTTCCGTCAAGGGCAAGGATTGGCTAGCCAGGCAAATCAGGGCGCCGTGGCCGAGAGGGCAAATTCGATTTGGATAAGCTTAAACTTCGGCCAATTCTAAAGTCCACTTACAGATTGGCCGAAGAATTGCCGCCAATTCACCAAGCTTCCATTGGGCCGAACGCCGGCCCTGTCCCTGGGGAGGCTCAGCCCCGCGATAGCTCCACGCCGTGCAAGAACGCTTCCAGGACGGGGTCCGAGCAGACCTTGTAGTGCTTGTGGCCCTTCTTGCGAAAGATCGCCGAGAAGTCGTTCTTTTCCAAATACACGTCGGAATGCTGGAGCAGGATCTGGATGTCTTCTTCGTGCAGGTCCAGCGCGATGCGCAATTTCTTGAAGACGTCGCTGTTGTCCAAAGTCGTGTCGGGGACTGTTCCGGCCACGGACTTTTTAGGATTGGGCCCGCGGCGGTCGATGATCAATCCCTCCAGAAAAGCCAAAACGGCCCGGTTGGGGCATTTCAGATACCCTTCTTCGGTGGGTGATTCGACCAAAAACCCACCGAGCATTTCGGGAGTGACGGTGTAGTCCCCTTTTTCAAAAATCCGCCCCATGTCAGATTCGGTCAATGCCAGGGACATCTGGATCTTCTTCAGCACCACGTTGGTCTTCATGGAGGTAAATCTAGGTACCCAGGTCAGGCTGGACCGAATTGTTTCCCGATCCAGCTGGACCGGCAAATCGTCGCAGTCACCGGATAGAAGACATCACGGAATTTCGAACGTCGTGCCAGGTGGGAGGTAGCGTGATGGGGGAAGTTTCTTGATTTCAACCCAAGTTCCATCCGGGAAGGTTTCGATCAACATTCCGTCCCTGGCCTCCAAGACCGAATGCCCCGCCGCCAGCGCTTTCCAATAGGCGATCTTTGTTGCCGCCGCGGAAAGCTCGGGTATTTGCTGTTCCAGGAAATCCAACGCGGCCTCTGGGTCGATCATTCCCTGAACATACTCTCTCAGAATTTTCGACGCATCCTGGCCGGGAGGATTCCCATCAAGTCGCGGTATTTGGCCACCGTGCGGCGGGCCACGTGGAGGCTCTTTTCTTCCAGGACGTCGACAATTTTTTGGTCGGAAAGGGGCTCGGACGGATCTTCAGCTTCAATCAGCCGTTTGATGGCTTCGCGCGCTTCCACCGAGCTGATTTCGGTGCCGTCTTCCTGGGTCACCGAGGCCGAAAAGAAGGCCTTGAGTTCAAACACACCGTGAGGGGTCTGCACGTACTTCTCGTTGGTGACGCGGCTGACGGTGCTGATGTGCATCTTCACCTTGTCGGCGATGTCTTGGAGCACCAACGGCTTCAAATGTCCCGGTCCCTCTTCGAAAAACTCGCTTTGTGATTCCAAGATCGCGTGCATCACCTTGAGCATGGTGCCCTTGCGTTGCTCGATGGAGCGCAAGAGCCAGGTTGCGGAATTCAGCTTGTCGCGGACGTATTTCTTCTCTTCACTGGATGCTTTGGACCCGCGCCGCACCATGTCTTGGTAGCTGCGGCTCACCCGCAAGGAGGGCACCGTCTTGTCGTTGAAACCCACGTACCAAAATCCGTCGGGGCCGCGATCGACCACCAGGTCTGGCACCACCGTAGGCGCTTGGGGCGAAGACAATTGCCGCCCGGGACGGGGCTCCAGTTGGCCGATTTCCTTGATCGCGGATTGGACGTCTTCAGGAGTGCAATCGAGGCGTCGTGCGATGGTCGGGATCTTGAGCTTCTGCAACAGACCAAAACAGTCGTGAACCACTTTCCAGGGAATCGAATCGCGCAACCCGATGCGGGAAAGTTGGATCAACAGGCATTCGCGCAAATCGCGTGCGCCAATCCCCGCCGGGTCAAGCCACTGCAGAACCGACAGCGCTTCTTCCCAGGTCGGATCGTCGAGTCCCAGCTTGGCTTGGGCTTCTTCCTTGGTGGCTTCCAAAAAGCCGTTTTCGTTCAGGTTTCCGATCAACCACTCCACGGCAGGACGTAAAGCTGGATCAAAGCGTTTTTCGTCGAGCTGTTCCAGTAGAGTTTCTTCCATGCTCTTTTGGTGGACCGGCACCCGCTCGAAACGTTCGTCCGGGTCGGATCGCTCTTCGGACATGTGGCCGCCCAAATCGAATCCATCGTCGAAATAGGCTTCCCAATCGATCTCGGTATGCTCTTCCTGGGAGCTGGCAACTTGCGGTTCATCGGGCTTTTCATCGGCTTCGGGATCGCGCTCTTCGGGTCGTTCCTCGGGTCGTTCCTCGCGCTCCGACCCATCGACCAATTCCGGCTCGGGACCGTCGTCCAGTTCCAGGACCGGATTGATTTCCATCTCCTGCTTGATCAGCATTTCCAATTCGAGAGCCGAGACCTGCAACAGCTTGAGCGACTGGATCATCTGCGGAGAGAGCTTTTGCTCCATCCGCATGTCCATCGAAAGACCAAATCCCAAATTCATGAGCCCATCCGCAAAAGCCGTATGGCGAGTTCAGGGTGAAAACGAAAGACGTCCGACGGGTGGTCACAGGACCATTTGAGCAAAAAGGATCCAGCACTGACTTCGACGGTGCGCGACCAGCGGCCTTGACGGAAAAAATTCATCGGATCGATGAATCCATCGCTGTCGGTCTCGATTTCGGTTCGGGCACCGCCCGCCCGGACTTCGTGAAGGATTCCCGCGGGGCATTGCCACAATTCATCCGCCAAATCGCCTTCGCGCAACAGGATCCGATTTTGGCGCACCATCTCGCGCACCACCGGAGGATCGAGGGCCTTGGTCAGTTCTTTGACACGGGAGTTGGCATCGCGAAGACGCTCGACCAATTTCAGATTCAACAATCGGGCGAGATCGGGGAAGTCGCGGAAAATGGGCTCGAAGGAGCGCCCTTCCAAGCGAATCACGGTGCTGCCGCCGCTGGAGCGGATGGTCGCGGACCGCTTGCCATCCAGCATGTGGCTCATTTCCCCGAAGGGAACCATCTGGTCGGATTCCGACTTGTTCGAAAGAACTTTCAGCACATGCCGCGAGCCTTCGGACATTTCTTGTTCGACGACCAAGGAACCTTCTTCCAAGAAGTAGATGGAATCATCCAACGCACCCTCTTGGACCACGACATCTCCGTCCAGGAAACGGTAGCGGGTGACCCATTCTGGGTAGGCTTGGGCCAGTTGGGCAAGTGCCGGGCTCTTGGGCCGAGGGTCTTCGTGTAGGTCTGCCATCTGCGTCAAGGATAACACGCTCCAGCGTTCATCCGGAAGCGTTTTCACACTCGGCCCGGTTTTTGTTTGACCCGGCGTTTTCGAAGTAACTTGGGAACAAATGACCTTTCGTCGACTTGGCTGGCCCCTCTTCCTATCTTCCTTTGCCGCCGCCTCGGTCTTGCCCTCGCTGCCGCTGGATGCCCCCGAAACCACCTTGTTGGATCGGCTCGATGGAACTGGTGGTTGCCGACTTCCACCGCGCCGTCCGTGGCCTGGAGAAGCGGTCGTTGCCTGCATCGATTCGCTCTTGGCGTCTCCCTCAACCCATCCCGACGACAAGGCACGTTTGGCCCTGTTTCGAAGCCGTTTGGCGTTGCGTGATCCGGGAAGCGAAACGGGTCGTTGGATGTGGAGCGAGAATTCGGATCGGATCGCGTTTGACATCGGGGCTACGGGGTATGCCCATGCGATCGACCGCAAGGTGGCGATCGGCGCCAAATTGAACGATTCGTTGAATCGGGACGATTTGGTTGGGTTGCGCGTGCGTCCCCGGGTGGACGTGCTGTTGGGTGACGATCTCGTGATGTGGTCGCGACCACGGCAGTTGGTGGAGCTGTCCGACCAGCACCGCTGGCTCAAGACGTCGGATCCCCAACACGGCATCTATCAAACCGCTTTGTTTGGCAAGGCCGGCGAAATGGGCCGCGCCCGCACCAATGATTGGATTGAAGGCGCCGTTGAATTCCAAACTCGGCTAGGGCGCTTCACGGCAGGGCTGACTCCGCTGGAATGGGGCGATCTCCCCATCGAACCGCTGATGCTTTCGGGAAACACCGAATCGATTCCGCTGGTGGAAGTCACCCAGTCCATCGGCCCCATCGAAGCCACCCTGCTGGCCGGGCGGTTGATGGGGGACACCTGGGAGGAACGCCGCTACCTCTACGCCCATCGCTTTGCCTGGAACCACCCGAATTGGACTTTGGGATGGTCGGAAATGGTCCTTTCCATCGACCGCGATCTGGAGCCATTGTATTTGGTTCCCGTCTTCCCCTTTCTCTTTACCGAACATTACTTGGGCGATCCCGACAACAAGCAGATGGATTTCGACCTGTCGTGGCGCCCCGTTCCGGGACTCGAAGCCTCCAGTGAGTTGTTTTTGGACGACCTCCAGAACTACTTGGGTTTTTTTTCCAACGGGTGGGGCAACAAGTGGGCTCTGGCCCTTGGGCTCAAGGCTTCGGGCTGGACCGGCGCGGGGAGTCTGGACAAGTTCCAAGCCCAGCGCGTCGAGCCTTGGACCCAAACCGCATCGAGTTCCATCATTCCTGAAGCGCCCTCCAATCTCCCGGTCCACTTTGGCAAACCTCTGGGCAATTCCCGAGGCCCGAATTCCGCGAGCCTCGCATGGGTCCACAGACAGGATCTGTCCAAGAACTGGTCTTGGAACGGCGGTCTTTCCGCCTTGTGGAAAGGCATTACGCCAGGCTCGTCCATTTATGACAGAAATTGGCGCGACTCTTCGGGGACCTGGGTGGTTGCCTATCCGACCAAGCAGTGGCTTTCTGGAGACCTGATCGACGCCCAAGAAGTTTCTGGCGGAGTGGAATGGCGTTTCCAAGCGGGCTGGCGATGGGCCGCCACCGGCACCTTCACCCGCCAAAGTGCGCCA
The DNA here is from genome assembly GCA_903825275.1 of uncultured Fibrobacterota bacterium. Lineage (GTDB taxonomy): Bacteria > Fibrobacterota > Fibrobacteria > UBA5070 > UBA5070 > UBA5070. Next base: position 14,985 of record CAIKAA010000272.1, read on the forward strand.
GGATCTTCGGTTGGCTTCCATCCCGGATTTTCCACCGAGGTCAGTTACCATGAATAAAATCCTTCTCGGACTGTTCACGTTTGCCGCTTTCTCGTGGGCATCGCCCAAGCACGACACCCTCAAGGCGTCGGATGGCTCCAAGGCCGGACTTTGGGTCCCCAAATCCAAACACAAGCTCCCGCTGGTGATTTGGCTCCACGGCGGGATCGGGGCCAACAATCCCGCCAAAGGCCTGGCTGCCGCAGCCAACATGGCGGTGACCTGGGCGGATTCTGGGGCCTTCGCGCTATTGGCCCCCTCGGCTTGGCCCGCCAGTCCTTGGTGGTCGGACGACGCCGCGAAGCGAGTGGCCGAATTTGTCGAACAGGCCGGAAGGAAACCTGGAATCGACGCCTCGCGCATCCTTCTTTCGGGAGCTTCCGATGGGGGATCAGGCGCCCTTTGGCTCGCCAGCGCTTTGCGGGGGAAATGGACCAAGCGACTGAAGGGAATGGCGATCTGGTCGGCCGACCCCGATGTGATGGTCCAGCAAGGAATCTCTTGGAACCCCGCCTCGCTCAAAGGCTTGCCGTTGCGATGGACCGCTGGGGGACACGACCGTCTGTACTCGCTCGACCGCGTCCATTTCTGGTGGGAGCAATGCCAAGCCGCCGGGCTTGTGTTGGATCCGCACGAAAACCCCACTGCCGACCACGACCTGCAATTCCACGGCCCGGATTTGGCGCTGTTCCCGGCGTGGGTGCGAAAGACGGCTCGGTAAGGAGCCGAACCCTCAAGCGATGGTCGGGCGAATTTTGCGGATGTGCCTTCCGCGTCGCGGACAGAATTTGACAGGATCGATTTTGCGAACCTCGCGTTTTTTTGGGGCCTAACGGGCCCTGTGTTTTTTCGGAGCCTTCGGCTCCGAGGGATTTTCTGGGGGTCCACCCCCAGACCCGGCCCAAGGGGGCTTGCACGAGCCCCCTTGGAGAACCCCACGTGCCAGGGCTATCGCCCTTGGATCCCAAAGAGCGGCGGACGTGGGAAGGTTGTGAAGAGCTCCATCGTCGGCGCGCCCGCCTGCTTGCCTGCGGCAAGACGGCGGGGATGTGACAGATTCGCTTATGGTAATGGAGTAACGGCGGGGATGTTGCCGGTTCTTGTAGGGCAGTGAAAGGTGCGCTGTCGTAAAACCATTCCCCTCTCCATGACGAGGTAGAGGGGTGCCGACGCATGTCGGCGGGGTGAGGCGCTAGAGAGCGGCAGTCTGGCGGGGATGTGGGAGAGTTGTTTCGGTTGGAACAATCGCGAGTGAGAGGAATTTGACTGTGCGGTGAGGATTTATAAAGTTCTATATATGATATATTCTACCAATATTTATATCCTATATAAGACATTATGAAGCAGGCCAAGACACCCATGCTGCCGAGTCAGGTGCGTTCGATGCAAACTCTGGGGGAAAACCTTAGGCTGGCACGATTGCGCCGCGACTTGAGCGCCGAGCAAGTGGCTGAACGGGCCGGGATCGCTCGAACCACGTTGATTCGTTTGGAAAAGGGGGATGGTGGCGCTTGCCTGGCAAATCTTCTCAAGGTCTTGTTTGCCTTGGGGCTCGAAAAAGATTTGTTGCTGGTAGCCAAGGACGATCTGATGGGACGGCGGCTGCAGGACATCGGGCTTTTGGTCAAGCGGCGCGCTTCCAAGAAGGAGGTATGACTCGTGCAGAAGGAAATCTTCGTTTATTTCCAAGCCGAGTCTGGCGTTGACCTTGCAGTGGGATCGCTGAAGGTCCAAACCCTGAGAGGGAAAGAATCCTTTTCGTTTACCGCCTCGGACGAATGGGTTCGAAGCTTTCTTTTCCGCTTTCTGGATCCCGACTTGGGCCAGTTTTCCGGCCCCCAGCACCTGCGAGACGACAAGCCAAATTTTGGTCTCTTCATGGATTCCTCACCCGACCGATGGGGGCGCGTGCTGATGCGTCGTCGGGAAGCTCTTTGGGCAAAACAACAAGGGCGTGCAGCTCGAACACTCGGAGAAGCCGATTTTCTCCTGGGGGTCTATGACGGAAATCGGATGGGGGCCCTGCGTTTCAAGACCGATCCTACCGGGCCTTTTCTCGATAACCACGCCGAGTGGGCGGCGCCTCCCCTGGCCAGATTGCGGCAACTGGAACAAGCGAGCCTGCATCTGGAAGACGAAAATGCGGAGGACGAGAAGGATTACCCGAAATGGCTCCAGATGCTGGTGGCTCCGGGGTCCTCGTTGGGAGGCGCGCGCCCCAAAGCCAACGTCGTGGACGCCGCCGGCGACCTTTGGATCGCGAAGTTCCCCAGCCGACAGGACACGTTCGACCAGGGCGCGTGGGAAGCTGTCGCGGCCGTGTTAGCCCGTCGGTGCGGAATTCGAATTGCCAATTTCCGTCAAGAACGATTCGGTCGCCACGGTCACACGTTTCTGACTTGCCGATTTGATCGGAAAGGCGCGAAGCGGCTCCACTTCGCGTCGGCGATGACGCTGTTGGGACGACGCGATGGAGCCGATGCCGCTGAAGGATCCAGCTACCTCGAACTGGTGGAATTGATGCTCCAGAGAACCATTTCCGTGGAGCGGGATCTCCAAGAGTTGTGGTGCCGGATTCTGTTCAGCATCGCGATCTCCAACACGGACGATCACCTTCGCAACCACGGGTTTTTGCTGGGGGCGCAAGGTTGGGAATTGTCTCCGGCTTTCGACTTGAATCCAAATCCCGAAGGCACCGGCCTCACGTTGAATATTTCTGAAACGGACAACGCCTTGGATTTCGAGCTTGCTTTGAGCGTTGCCGCCTATTTTCGGGTTTCCATGGCCGACGCGAAATCGATTCGAGAAGATGTCGTCAGGATCGTTTCGGGATGGCGCGACGTCGCCCAAGGATTTGGCCTCTCTCGCCAGGAACAGGAGCGGATGGCACCTGCCTTTCGGTTGTGTTCCAAACGCTGAAAGGGAGGAAACCGCTTGTTCGGAATCAGAACCCACAGCCGATGAAGGGAAAAAGCCGTGAATCCCCCTTTTCGGTCTTCCAAATGTTGATCAATCCAAACTGGATGCCTTTGCAAACGCCCGACACGTTGATCAGCCCCGCTTGCATGCCTTTGGAAGTCGAGGAAATGTTCATCATTCCGCCTTGAATCCCGTGTAGTTCACCCGACAGGTTGACCGCACCGCCTTGGATCCCGGTGACGAGTCCGCCCACATGATTCACCACTCCGGCTTGGATCCCGCGCAGCGTTTCCAGATGACCGTAAACCACGCTGACAGCCAGACCATTCACCCGATCTCCCACCGGAAAGGCCCATGGCGACACGATGGCGACTTGCATCGGGAATCCTCTCAGCCCAAGCGGGATGGAATCCGAGGAATCTTTCGAGATTTTGATTGGCTCGACAGGTTTTGTCTCCTCAACGGGTGCCGTGGCGATTTGCTTCGGTTTTGGCACCTCGCCTGGGCAATTCCCCAGCAAGCGGTTTGCCAGCGAAGCCATTCCCGAAGTCAAAAGATCGTCGATGGGACCGCGCCGGTCGATCACGGCGGTTTGCAAGATTTCAGAGGTTCCCACATCGATCACCCGGGCGTTGACGGTCCAGGTTTCGCCAAGCTTGGCCACCGACCCGGAAATCATCTTATCGACTCCCAACAAGCGTCCGGTTTGGACCGCGCACTCGGTGGAGGTGCATCCCGACTGTTGGAACCCCTGCTCTCGCAGGATTTCGTCCATCTTCGAACGCTCGACCAGGCGGAACTTCCCGCAAGGCGCCAATTCGGAGCGAAAACGGTCGGTCAAGGTGATCGCCTGATCGGCCGGAATGCTGCGCCCTTCGAAATCCATGACGGCGAGAGTGGAACCTTTCCCCCGGATGGCCGTGGCGGAAGAGTCGGTGTGCTGGACCGCGAGAGGACCAGACTGGGCTCGGCTCAGAGCCGCCGCACAAAGTACGGCGAAGAAGGGGTGAAGAATCATGGCGAAAAGATGCCATCACGCGCAGAAGGTTGTGAAGGCAAGTGTGAGAAACATCACAGATTTCGCAAAACCAGACCATGCACTTCTGCGGAAACACAACACGCAAGGTCGCAAGCAGAATCCCGCCCTGCAGTTCTAAAATCCGATTCCCAGCTCGAATTCATGCGATTCACTTGCAGGCGAATAGAACTTGGTGGAAACGGGGAATGTGGGACACGGTGTGTGAAACTTCATGGTTCACCCATTGAGGGAGGAAGGAAAACGCATGGATAGTCTACCCTTTTCGCAGCACCAAAATGGGCACTTCAGCGGGGGATCCGATCCGCAATGGCGGACCCCAGAAACCCGCGCCGCGGCTGGTGAACACCAGCACATCCCCAATTCGCTCCAACCCTGCGTTCATGGGCTGTTGGAGGCGGACCAGGTAGTGAAATGGCCAGATCTGGCCCCCGTGGGTATGACCCGATAGCTGCAACGACACGCGATGTCCCTGAGCTTGGATGGCTTGCTTGGGCTGGTGGGCCAGCAAGATCACCGGAACATCGGGGGGAATCCCTGCCAGCGCGCTTCCGACATCCGGAGCCAATCCGCCGCGAATTCCGCCTTCGTGGGCATCGGTGACTCCGGCCATGACGAGTTGTGCGTCTTTGCGCGACAAAATCCGTCGTTCGTTCGCCAACACGTCCCAGCCCCAGAGACGCATTTGTTGGCTCCAGGGCTTGATCCCCGAATACCCCTCGTGGTTTCCGGTCACAAAGAAGGTGCCCTCGCGTCCCCTCAACCGGGAAAGGGGCTCCAATGCATCGCGTAAGCTTTCGACCGATCCATCGACCAGATCTCCGGTATGGACGACAATGTCGGGTTTTGCCGAATCGACCCGGCGAACCAGATCCTCTACCCAAGAACGGCCCAAAATCGGCCCGACATGGGTGTCGGTGAGGTGGGCGATCCGCACACCCTCCCATTCCTTGGCCAGGTTCGGGATCCGGATTTCGACCTCGTGGATTTGGGGTGGACGCAAGGCTTGGAACGTTCCGTAGAGAGTCGCGAACGGAACCACCAAAAGGAAACCCACGCGGTTCCACCAAAGCAGGCTGGAAAAATCCCGACCTGAAAGCCACCCGATGAATCGAATCACACCCGAAAGGAGATCGGCGCCAAAGCCGGTGGACAAGATCAGAAAAACCACGCCCATCCAGACGAATCCTGTTACCGTCACCGTGCGCGCCCACAGAGGCGGGTGCGCCATGCGCGAGAGGAACATGCCCGCGTTCAGGGTGAGGAACAGGAGGCCCAGAAGGATCCACACCGACCTTGCTCCCACCGAGCCAGGGGGCATCACCGAAGTGAGGCGAAACCCTGCAAAGGCATGCACCGACAAGGAAATGACGTTGACCACCACCAGAAAAATCACCAATCGAAACCAAGGTATGCCCTGCATGCCGCACAACCTACAAGGTCATCGGGGTTCAGGAATGGCGGCGGGAGAAAAAGGAATTGGCGAGGTAGTCGCGAAATTCATCGGGAACGGTATTGGGCTCGAAATTCACTCCGCAACCGGGAATGTGGGGCCCGTCTTCCCAATGATGGATCCATACGATCAAACCCCGAACAAACACTTCGTTCAAAGTGATGTCCAGAATCCGCAGCTCGATCGGGGAACCAATGGACGCTGGATGGAGCGTCAAAAGAAACAATCCCGAGACACTCATGCTCTGGCAGTTGGCCCTCAACCATTCCTCATCCCCGGTTTTCCGGAACCAGACGCGAGCATTTTGGTTGACCCGCACGAACCGCCGCAAGTTGACGGGGTGCTTCCAGGAGGCGTCGCCGCCGGCGATCTCCACCAGGGCTTGCTCCAAAGGCATTCGTTTGAACGGAGCCTGGCACATGGAAATCCATGGCTGGCCATTTCCTCCGGTACACCGCAGGATGGGCAGATCGATTCCCAGGTCGTAAAGCGGAGCGGTTTCCGAAACACCGGCGTGAAGCGTGGAAGCCAAATCCATCATCACCGCAGCGGGAGGATTCGAGACGCAGTGTTTGACGGCGTCCAACACCGTCGAAACCCGGATGCACTCCAGCCCTTCAAAGACCTCGTCGAACAAAGGCAGTCTCTCTGGCGAGGCCAACAGCATGAAGGGGCGAGTCGACATCAGGTTTCCTCTTCGCTCGGGGCGGGATTGGAATCGTCCGAAACGGAATTGTCGTCGACAGGATTCGTTGCGTCTTCCACGGCAGCATCGACCGTCGACAAGCCTCCTGCTTCGGGCAACACCTCGTCGTCCTTCTCGCCCACCACATGCGCGACATCCTGGACCAAGTCGCCTTCGTCCAACCGGATCACGATCACGCCTTGGCTGTCTCGCCCGGTCTCGCGGATGTCGCCGACGCCCGTGCGAATCACCATTCCTCCGCGCGTGATGGCCATGATCTCCTCTCCTGGCTTGACCGACAACAGACAGATCGCGGGTCCGTTCTTTTCCGCGACCCGCAAGTTGATGATGCCCTTTCCACCGCGGTTTGTCACGCGGTATTCGCCAGGCTCGGTCCGCTTGCCATAACCTTTTTCGGTGATGGTCAAGAGAGTGGCTCCTTCTTCGACCTTGACCATGCCCACCACCGCGTCTCCTTCTTCCAAGGAGATGCCGCGCACGCCGCGGGTTCCACGACCCAAATCGCGGAATGCCGAGAGCGGGAACCGGATCGCCTGACCCAGACGGGTGGCCAGCACCAGATTGGGGTCACCCTCCACCAACAGGGTGGTGACCAGCTCGTCGCCTTCGTCCAATTGCAACCCGATGATGCCTTCGCGGCGGATGTTCTTGAAGGAACCGATGTGCATGCGGTTGATCGTGCCGCCGCGGGTGGCGAACACGATCCGCCCCTCGCCGCCGAATCCGCGCACCGGAACCACCGACTTGAATTTTTCGCCGTCGCGCAAATTCAAAAGGTTGGCGATGTGCGAGCCTTGTGCGGTGCGCGACACGTTGGGGAGGTCCCAAACGCGCAGCCAATAGCAACGCCCCAAGGTGGTGAAGCAAAGCAGGTAGGCATGGGCCGTGGCCACGAAGATCTGGTCGACCAGATCGTCGCCCTTCAAGCCGGCACCCGTGACTCCCTTGCCGCCACGACCTTGGTTGCGGTATTCGGTGAGGGGTTGGCGCTTCACGTAGCCGCCATGGGTCACCGTGACCACCATGGCGTCGTCGGCAATCAGGTCTTCCATGCTCACTTCGTCGGTGGCATCGACAATTTCTGTCCTGCGGTCGTCGCCAATTTCCTCGACGACCTTCGTCAATTCGTCCGAGACGATCTGTTCGCGCAGCGCCCGCGAAGCAAGCACTTCCTCCAGGTACTTGATCTTCTGGACCAGCTCGGCGAACTCGTTTTGGATCTTGTCGCGTTCCAAACCGGTCAAGCGGCGCAGTTGCAATTCCAAGATGGCCTGGGCCTGGATTTCCGAGAATCCAAACTTTTCGATCAAGCCATTGCGGGCGTCTTCGGTGGTGGTCGAAGCGCGGATCAAACGGATCACTTCGTCCAAGTGGTCCAGGGCTTTGAGGTAGCCTTCCAGGATGTGGGCGCGTTCCCGAGCTTTCTTCAGCTCGAATTCGGCCCGGCGCCGCACCACTTCCAGGCGGTGTTCCAAGTAGTAGAAGATCAACTGCTTGAGATTCAAAACCTTGGGTTGGCCATTCACCAACGCCAGGTTGATGACATGGAACGGATCCTGAAGCTGGGTGCGCTTGAACAGGTGGTTCAAGAGAATGTCGGGATGGGCGTCGCGCTTGCACTCGATCACGATCCGCATGCCGTCGCGGTCCGATTCGTCGCGCAGATCCGCGATGCCCTCGATCACCTTGTCGCGCACCAGCTCGGCGATCTTTTCGAGCAGACGCGCCTTGTTCACCATGTAGGGAATCTCGGTAAAGATGATCGCCTTGCGGGTGCCCACGTCCTCGAAATGGTGGCGCGCCCGCACCACGACCTTGCCGCGGCCCGTGAGCATGGCATCGCGGGAGCCGTTGCGTCCGTAGATGATCGCGCCGGTCGGGAAGTCGGGCCCTTTCACGAATTGGAGCAGGTCTTCGACCGCGATCTCGGGATTCTCCAACACGGCCTTGCACGCGGCCACGATTTCGCGCAGGTTGTGGGGAGGCATGTTGGTCGCCATGCCCACCGCGATGCCCGTGGCACCATTGATGAGCAGGTTGGGAATGGCCGAGGGCAGTACCGAAGGTTCCTTGAGGGATTCGTCGTAGTTGTTGACGAAGTCGACGGTGTCGCGGTCCAAGTCCTGCAACATGAGCTCGGCAGCGCGGCGCATGCGGGCTTCGGTATAACGCATGGCGGCGGGGCTGTCGCCGTCGACCGAACCGAAGTTTCCTTGGCCCATCACCAGCATGTAGCGCAAGCTGAAGTCCTGCGCCATGCGCACCAGCGAATCGTACACCGCCACGTCGCCGTGGGGATGGTACTTGCCGATCACGTCGCCGACGATACGGGCGGATTTCTTGTAGGGCTTGTCGTGGTTCAACGACAATTCGTCCATGGCGAACAACACCCGTCGGTGCACGGGCTTCAAGCCGTCGCGCACGTCGGGAAGGGCGCGCGCCACGATCACGCTCATGGAGTACCGCAGGTAGCTGGTCGACAATTCCTTGTCGATGGCCACGGGAATGACGCGACCGGTGAGGGTCAAGGCGGGCAGTTCCGAAACGGGGGCCTCGGGAAGATCGGATTCGGGAGGAACCGGAGTCTGGTCGTCGCTCATGGGAGATCCTGTCTGGTGGCAAATGCGGGTGGAATCCAGTCCAGCCCCGCGAGTAGTTCAAAATCTGTCGGATCGGCGCGATGGGGAACCATCGCGGGATGTCCTGCTTCCAACCAATGGTCGTCGGTGTCAGGTGCGAATTCGCCGTGAGGTTTGCGGCCTTCCAATTTCCAAGATCCTTCGGCCACCGGCCGGTAATGGTCTTGAAACATGGAGGTGGATCCACGACAAACTTTCACTTCACCCCAATCGCGAGGAGGATGATGAGGGAAGTTCACGTTCCAGAACGTTCCAGAAGGGGCCGGGGGCAAACCCTTCTCCAACAATTGAACGGCCCAGGCGGCGATGGCGTGGTAATGAGAATCATCCATCCCTAAGCTAGAAAGAGCAATCGCGGGAATGCCCCACAGGGCGGCCTCGCGGGCGCAGGCGGCGGTTCCGGAATAGGGGGCACAGACTCCGGCATTTTCTCCGGGATTGATCCCGGCGACCACCACATCGGGCCGCCAAGCCAAGCCGTGGCAGATGGCGAACTTGACCGCGTCGGAGGGAAGTCCGCCAACCAACATGGCTGGAGAGTTCCAAAGCACGCAGTGTTCCACCGAAAGGGGTTCGGTGAAGGTGAATCCATGTCCGGTTCCCGAGCGCTGCTGGGTAGGAACGGCAACCGCCACTTCAAAGCGCGAAGCCAAAGCTTCGACAAGCACTTTCAAGGCGGGACTGTCAGGGCCATCGTCGTTGGCCACCAGAACCTTCAGAATGCCCTCCGGAAGCTTCGATTGAACCAAAATGTGGCGATTTTTGATCAAGGGATGTAAAGGTAGAACCTGGGACTGGATCTCGTCTTGGAAACGTGATACTATCCTTATGTAACCGAGATGAGCGTCTCTGCCAGTGGGCCGGGAACGTTCACTTGAAAGTCCCTCCAAAGGACAATTGCCGATGAAATTCTTCCGTCCCCTTCTGGTGAGCTTGTTTTTATCCAACTCCTTGGCTTTTGGCGCTCCCTCGCCGACCTTTGAAATGGGCGCAACCGCTCCCAACGGGCTTGGTTGTCACATGGCGGTTTCTTCCTTTTTCGGAGAGAACCTCTTTCTCCAGGCGAGATGGGAAGAAGGGGCGTTGCCTTTTGGACCCAAATTGGGAGTCCTTCACCACGGCTTGGTCGGCCTTGGCTATGAATACGAATCGTCTTCCCATTTGTTTTTCCGCCTGACCGCTGGGGCTGGACTCGGAAGCGTCTACGCGCCGCACGGCGTCGACGATGGGCGATCAAAATGGCTCCAGACCATCCGACTGGCTCCGGAAATGGCTTGGTACCCCTTTGGAAGGTTTCGTGATTTCCCGTTGGGGTTGAATCTCGGGGTCAATTTACAGCACCGCTCCGATGGGAGCGGAGGTCCTGTCACCGGGGGCCTGCAGGGGCAAAGCGCCCAAATCTTCGCGGGTATGGTGTTGTAAAGCGCGTTTGGTTTGAGTATCTTGGCCGTTCGTCGTTGGCGGTATAGCTCAGTTGGTTAGAGCGAGGGAATCATAATCCCTGCGTCCTTGGTTCAAATCCGAGTACCGCTACTGAAGGCCCCCTGGAGTCCTAAGACTTCAGGGGGTTTCTTTTTGTCTTCCCTGCAGGGATAGGCTTTGTGAGGCGTTTGGGTGCAAACAGGTCAGGGGCTAGGCTCCTACCAGGAACACGGATTTGCCGCATTGCCCGGCTACGCGCTGGACCGCTTGGACCGCCTCCGCAAAGAGTTCGTCTTCAGCCAAGGGAGGCACAAAGCTTCTCCCGTAAGAGGGACTCAAAGACCTGTTCGGCCACCTCATCGCATCGCGGATCGCGCTAGTTTTTGAGGTCAGCGAACACCAAGAATGCAGGCGCGGTCGTTTGGCTACCAGATCGACGCTCGACCACCCTGGAAAATCCATGAGCACCCTTCGCAGGGCCTTACAACCTACCTCACCCATAGGTCAGCTACCCCCCAGCCGATTCACATAGCCATTCCCTGAATGGACCCTTGGACCGATCTCGAAACGAATCTTGAAGCTGATTTGTGGAAGTTCGTTGACACAAACATTGCCCTATCGCGGAAGGATTGGGGTGTCTTCAAGAGTTTGTTGAGAAGGCGAAAACGCAGAAAGGACTTTTGGATTCGATCCCGTCTGGACGTCTGGTGGACCATGGAATCGCTGAACTCCAATGTATGGCTAACCTTTTCCTGTATTCCTGGAGCCACGGAGATTCGCAAGGCTTGGCTTGAACCTCTTGCCAGAAATTGTCCAAATGGCACCCGGATCACCTGCGATCCACTGAACTCTTCACCGCCGTGGTCCGTCCACTTGCGCGTTCCTTTGAACACATCACCATTGGCAATGGTGGGGAAACCTCGCCGATCTCCCTCCCGATCTGGAGTTATGCATCGATTCGGTCCTAGGGTCACCATCATTTTTACCACCTCAACCTGAGGGTCTGGACTCGGACTTGCGGTCTGGAGCTCTTTCCATACGACGCCGACAATGGACAATTCTCCTGGCTGATCGCGGATCTTGGGGATCCTGGTTGGTTGCCCCGAGCCGTGCGTTGGAGTCTACCCAAAAAGGCTTGGCGAGAGCTTTGGAGAAAGCAGAACCCGAGCAAGGATGAATCGTACTTTAGGTTCTACTCCATGTTTGCGGAATAAGGGAACCTATCCCATCCATGTCCTATCTTCAAACTCATGCCACGGACAACCGGATCTGCTGACCAAATGCGCCGACTTCTCTGGCTTTCGAACACCTTGCAAGAAGGCGATCCCGATCTGCCAATACTCCCTTTTGCGGATGGAAGGCGAGGTCAAGGTTCTGCGCGAAAAATTCGTGCAGCCCGACGCCGATCGCACCTCGCGCCTAGAGGATCTGTGTGCCCTGGTCGAGGGCCTCTATCGCTCGGGCTCCCTATCGTGGGCCACCCTATCGGTGGACGAAGACCTCGGACAAATTCTGAAAGCCCGCCTCCAAGACCCTGATCCGTAAACACCTGCCGCCAAGCAACTCCCCGATGGCTCGTGGGAATGGCGCATGCGTTTCTTCACAAGCTCCGAAGGCACCCAAGACGCTGCCCGACGGATTCTGTCCTTCGGCTCTGGCGTCAAGGTGGAGCATCCCTCCAAGCTCGCGCAAGCCGTGCGGGAGATCGCGGGGGAGATCGCGGCGATGTATGGGGGGTGAAGATGGGATCTGTCGTCGCGCACTTGGGCCGAATCATTGTGGAATAGGAGAAGACCCAATCCCCAAGTCCGCAGAGCCATACCTATCCTCGCGAGACCTCCAGCCTGGGGTGGAGCGGAGAAAGGCAATGGCTCCTTCTGCCTGTTGCAGTTCCCCAATGTCCCCAGATGGAGGGGCGTGCTTTTCTATTTCCTTGAGCGAAATGGCCAAAAAGGCAAAGTGCTGGGTTTAAGGATCATCATTCCTGAACACATCCTCGCCCATCCCCAAAAAATAGACGGGAAGGCTTTTCATGCGGTACCGCACAGGATTCCCTTGCGTGGTCTTTACCGATACATCGAATAGGGATGGTGGATTTTGATCGAATCGAAGGGCGTAATCGAGCTGTTTATCATACATGAACTGATGCAAGCTCTTCATGGAGCCTGCCACGCCGGACTTTAGTTCAACGGGTACAATTTTCCCGTCGATTTGAAGCAGATAATCGATCTCACCAGGACGCCCCCCTTCACGCTGCCAATAGAACAGGTCGGGGCCATCGCCCACCGAAGGACCCAAATTACGAAATTGCTGACCTGCGATTTGTTCGATCATTTGGGATCGTATTTGTGGCGCGAGGTTTTCAAACGCAGGAAAGGCCGATTGGGCGGGGGTTCTCAATAATGCCTGATAAATGCCGATGTCATTCAAAATGACCTTTCGGAACGAATCTTTGCTCTCACCGCCCAACGGAATTCCATTCGCCGAGGTGTGTCTGACGCTATGGCAGACTCTCGCGTTGACTAGCCTGTCAAGGGCTTGCCGGGCCTGAGGTTGCCTGATCGATTCCTGGATATGCGCATAAACGAACTTTTTCCCAATGGAAGTGGCCACTGCCGAAAGTGTGGCCTCCAGCACCCGGTGATCCACTTTTTTGTTGTACTTGGAAAAATCAGCTCGGTAGGTTGCCGTCAGGTCGTATTGAACGTCACGAATCTTGCGGGCATCGAATCCTGCGATATCGCTATTTACAACTTCCGGCATTCCGCCAACCATCATATAGCGTTGAAACCAGACATGAGCCGATTCATGCAGCGTCGGGGAATAAACGCTTTCGGATTGCCAGGATGTCAGCCGCTCCAATAAAAGGGATTGTCCGTGTGCCAAAAGAAATTCGGGAAATGTCATTGGTTCAACATGCAGAAACCGGACACGCCCGACCGGCATGGAAAAGGTATGGTCGGCGAGTGTAAACTCCAATAGCGAGCCTGCTGCAATCAGCGGCAATTGTGGTAGTTCTTCTGCGAACCACCGCAATTTCGCAAGCAAGCCATCTGCTGCCTGGATTTCATCAAGGAAAAGCAACGTGTTTTCGGGGACGATGGCGCGACCAAGCCAAAGCGAAATCTCGCCAAGAATCGTTTGTGGATCATTCGAAAGAAATAAACGTTGGGTACCAGGATCCCGCTCGAAATTGAATTCGATCAAATCTCGATTCTGTCGCTGTGCCAAATCCCTGATCAACCAAGTCTTTCCAACCTGGCGGGCTCCCCGGAGAATCAGAGGTTTCCGAAGCGGATCGAGTAACCACTGATCCAAATGGCTCTGAAGGTGTCGTTTCATGCTAGAAAGATATCCATCAACGCGTTGAAAAACAAAAAATACCAATAAAACAACGCGTTGTTTGTGTGGCTGAAGGAAGGATCAGGGTGGTCCAGACTCAAGCAAGGGTCTTCTTGCCTCATGCCTTTCTGCGCCCGAGAAGTTACAACGGCAAATTTCGATGGGAATCGTGAATGGCTTACCGTTGGCATTGAACCTAGATCCCGCAGTAGAGAGGGATGCCAGATCGTTTGATGCCTGGGATTTTCGCCCGACCGACGGCGCACTTGGAGGTGGCGGGAATGGAGGCCTAAGACCAGGCGCGGACGAGATGGGCGGCCAGCGCCTGCCCTGAGCCTGTCGTAGGGCGCCCGGTTCTACTGCTGGATCTAGGTTGAAGGGTCCCCTTTCAGGTTTCGCGGTTGGAAGTCGGCCCAGGCTATGGCGGGTCCGTTTGCACACAGAAATGGGTGGGATGACCTCCGGAGCAGGTTGAAATTTCGGCAGTATATTCTCCCCATGACCAGAACCATGCATATCGATTACGACGATGCTTTTCTGCTATCTACGGGAATGCCTTTTGAATCAAGCCCACTCCAAGGAGAGCTCGTGACCGCGAGAATCCCATTCCTATCGGCTGCTTTGTGCAACATCGGCGTGGCGATCCTGCACATCTACGTGATCCTCCAGGGGCCATGGGCCTACAGGTACTTTGGCGCAGGCGAAGAGCTCGCGAAGATGGCCGAGCAAGGCTCGTACTTGCCCATGCTTCTGACATCGTTCATCACCTTGGTCTTCGCGATTTTCGCCTTGTATTGCCTTGCCGGCGCCGGATGGGATTTACGGCTTCCCTTCCTTCGTTTCAGCCTTGTTGGCATCGCCACAATGTTCACCTTGCGCGGCAGCCTTCTCCTTGCCGCGGCGGCACTCGGCATGAAAGTCTCAAGCTTCGACCTTTGGTCTTCCGTCGTATCGCTGGCCATCGGGCTATTGCACTGCGCTGCCGTTTGGCTGTATTTCTGTGCACCGCCACCGAAGGCTCGTTTCCCGCATTGAAAGATCCGAATCGCCTCGATTCGAGGTGGTTTGGCCAGCAGGTCCAATATTAATAGGATGCGGATGTTGGTGCCGCTTGGACCCGGGCCCTGGGAGTTTCGGTGGGAGCATGGGAAAACCAAACCCGAAGGGTTGGAGAAGCACCCGAGACTTCGACGACCTGGCCTCTCCCCCCTTATGGGGAGATTCGAGAAGAAACCCCACCACCTAGTTGCCTTCGCGCTCCAAACGCGTTATGCTAATCTGTGTACTCATCCAACAACCGGGAGGTCGTCGTGAGACAGACATGGCTCCTGTGCCTAGGTTTCGCGATTTTGAGCGGATGCGGTGCGGGCTCCCAGGCTTGTCGCCGGGCTTCTCAAGGTGATTTACCCTGCCAAAACTTCCGAGGGGAAGCCTTCACCCAATGCCAACGCGAATCGCAAGAAGCGCGCTTTGCTTGCCAAGCCGAAGAAATGAACATCCATCGCGATTCTTCGGGCTTTTACAACTTGCCCCACTGATTCGGCCCAGGTCCTCAATACAACAAATAGGGTCTGCGTCGCGCTAACCAAGCATCTTCGTCGGCCACCCACTCGGCGGCCAATTGCCAGGGCGACTTGCCGTCTTCCAGCATTTCGCGCCACCGCGAATGTCCGGCCAAGATGTCGATGGGAAGTTTTCCTTCTTCATACTCGTAGGGTGGCGCCTTCCAACCAAACGAATTAGGTAGATCACGAGGATCAAGCGGGTTGATGGCGATCGGCTCTCCCAAAGCTCCCTGACGGCGCAAGGCCCAAAGCGCAGAAAACCCTGTGAGCACCGGGCAGAATTTGTCGGCATTCGTCACATGGATCTGCACCCCACCACACAGTCGCCCCACACCTTTGTGGAAGGTTGGCTGGAATCCCTGCTCCCGAAACACCACGCCGGGAAGATTCAACGTATCGAGGTCGGCTTTGAGTTTTGCCGCATCGATCCAAGGTCCTCCAAAGATTTCGAAGGGGCGTGTCGTGCCGCGACCTTCGCTGGCCGTGCAAGCCTCCAGTAGGCACATGCCAGGATAGACGCTTGCCGTGTCGGGGGTCGGCATGTTAGGGCTGGGCAGCACCCACGGAAGACCGGTCTTTTCCCAAAGCATGCTTCGCGTCCATCCCTCCATGGGCAACACGACAAGCTTTAGCCCAGGAAATTTTTCGGCAGCCAAGAGCAATGCCATCTCGCCCATGGTCAAGCCGTGGCGCACCGGCACCGTGTGCATTCCCACAAAGGACTTGTAGTCCTTGTCCAGGGTGGGGCCTTCCACCTTGACCCCTCCCAAGGGATTGGGCCGATCCAGAACCACCACGGCCAGTCCCTTTTCCCAAGCGGCTTCCAGGCACAAGAGCATGGTCCAGATGAAGGTGTAATACCGGGCACCCACATCCTGGAGATCGATCACCAACGCATCCAGGCCTTCCAGCATTTGGGGAGTGGGTTTGCGGACTTGGCCGTACAGCGAGTGCACAGGCACCTTCCAGCGGGGATCGGGGTCGCCTTCCCACTCGATCATGTTGTCCTGGGTGTGCCCCAAGATGCCGTGTTGCGGCCCAAACAATGCGGCCAAGATCCAGGGGCTTCCCGTGCGCTGGAGCAGATCGGCCAGATGGGTGAAATCGGGCAGGACCGAAGCCGGATGCACCACGGCTCCCACCCGGGCTCCGTTGAGCTCCGTGGGCCAAAGTTCGGCAAGTCGGCAATGAGGCAGACGAACAGAGGTCATGGGGGGAAAATAGGTTCCTCCCCTATAGGTTCTTGCCGGTTGTTGAGTTGGACCGGAATCCTAGCTGGCCGAAACCGATTCGCCCGTCAACATGCTTGTAATTTACCATGTAGTACGGTATTATACAAGTATGATCAACCGTGCCACCCCAAAATCGGTCCTGTTGAATTCCTTGGCACACTACCCCGTGGTGGTGATCTTGGGGGCGCGTCAGTGCGGAAAGTCGACCTTGGCTCGCGAAATTTGCCAAGAACAGTCGGGGGCCTTTTTTGATTTGGAAGATCCCGCTTGTCCTCTTTTGGGTGAAAGCGCGCGGTTGATTCTGGAATCGCTGCGGGGTCTGGTCGTGCTGGACGAAATCCAGTTGCGGCCCGAATTGTTTGGATTGCTGCGCGTGTTGGCCGATCGGGCGGATACGCCTTGCCGGTTTTTGCTGTTGGGCAGCGCCTGGCCCCATCTGGTCTCGCACCTTTCCGAAACCTTGGGGGCTCGCGCCGCAATGATCCCGCTATCGGGATTCGATTTGACAGAAATTGGCACCGACCATTTTCGGTCGCTTTGGGTGCGCGGGGGATTTCCACGGTCATGGCTTTCCCCATCCGACGCCCAAAGCATGGACTGGCGGCAAAACTTCATCCGCACCATTTTGGAGCGCGACATTCCCGCCTTGGGGATTCGCGTGCCGGCCGCCACCTTGCGCCGCTTTTTGGGGATGGTGGCCCATTTCCATGGCCAGATTTGGAACGCCTCGGAATTCGCACGCTCGATGGGAACCCAAGAAGACACCGCCAAACACTACCTGGACATCCTGGCTTCCACCTTTGTTCTGCGAGTCTTGCCGCCGTGGTCCGAGAACCTGGGCAAGCGCTTGGTCAAGTCGCCGCGGATTTACTTTCGCGACAGCGGACTGTTGCACGCCTTTTTCCAAACCACCTCGGAACTCGACCTCCTGTCCCACCCGCGGGCGGGGGCCTCGTGGGAAGGTTTTGCGATCGAACAGATTTTGTCCATTTTGGGGGTGGCCGAAACGGCTTGGTTCTACCGCACCCAAGCCGGAGCCGAGCTCGACCTGTTGGTGTTGCACCAGGGAAAGCGCTATGGGTTCGAGTTCAAGCTTTCCGACAACCCCACCACCACCCGCTCCATGACGGTGGCCATGCAGGACCTGGAATTGGAAAAGCTGTTTCTGGTCTTTCCAGGCCAAGGTCGGGTTTTATTGCGCGATCGGGTGGAACGGACCGCCCTGTGCGAGTTGCCAGCGGCCTTGGCCGAGATCCGATGATCCAATCCAACAGGCTCTTCCGATTTGGTTCTAAATTGAGGACTGCTCCCAACCACCTAGGTGGGTGAGGGGGAGTTTTAACCAATACGTGCGGAGGATGCCATGGCTGGATCGTTGAACAAAGTGATGCTCATTGGAAATTTGGGCGCCGACCCCGAAGTTCGCAGCACTCCCAACGGAGCCCAAGTGGCGAATTTTCGAGTCGCCTGCACCGAAACCTGGAAGGACCAATCGGGGGCCAAGCAAGAGCGCACTGAATGGGTGACCATCGTCGCTTGGCGCCAGCAGGCTGAAATCGCCGCGAAGTACCTGCGCAAGGGCTCCAAGGTGTACGTGGAAGGCAAGCTCCAGACCCGCCAGTGGGAAGACAAAAACGGCGGCGGCAAGCGTTACGCCACCGAAGTGTTGTGCGACCGCTTCATGATGCTGGATGGACGCCCCGGTGGCGGTGGAGACGGCGGCGAAGGCGGCGGTTCGAACTACGGCGGCGGCGGATCGTCGTACTCCAACCCCGGATCCCGCGGCGGCAATGCTCGCCCGGCAGCAGGGGGCGGGGGCGGCGACGAATACCCAGACTTCGCACCATCGCCGAGCTCCGGCGGAGACGACGACCTCCCCTTTTAAACCGGCTGCGGGCGCGCATACTCCCCTCCCCGGACCGCTTGCCGTACCGAAGCGTACGGCTGCGGGTCCGTGTCGAGTCGTCTGCATCGCCCTCGCTCGGTTTAAAACCAATTTCGCTGGATTGTGAAAGCCACCACCTGGCGGGGTGGCTTTTGTTTTGTGGGCGATGGGGGATGCATCGCGGAAAGGAATAGGGACGATCGAAGGGGCGGGGATGGCGACGGGTCGAAGAGCGGAGGGAATCCCCTTCGGAAAGCCTTAACAGGTTGCTGAAAAACGACTCGATTTTTTCTCGTCCATTGATCTTGTTGAGAAATCGTCTCAATCATCTTGTTCGTATAGGGTTTCGTCCCTGGTTGCTGATCGAGTCTATTTCGATGTCACTGGTCGAAATGCCC
>CAIKAA010000273.1 GCA_903825275.1 uncultured Fibrobacterota bacterium
CATTCCACGTAGGGATCGACCACCACGTCGTGTAATGGGACAAGGTTTGGAGTGTGTCGATATAGGCTTGGGCCCAAGTTGTCCGGGTCAGCTTGAGCGAAACCGCTCCAGTGGGCATGTAATACCCCTGATCGGTCCCTGGAGGAACACCGGGGACGATGATGGAGTCGACCCCGCCAATGTCACCTTGCTGGAACACACCGGGGCGCATGAAATTCCCCAGCCACATAATGGTTTTGGCACGCGGCGCCGAGGGAGCAAACAGCACCAAACCCAAAAGCCAAAGGACCCGTGTGAATTTGGAAGAGGCAAAAATCTTGGGCATGGACGAATCTCCTGGCACGCCAATAGGCAACACCCATTGCCGACGTTGCCCCTATTATACTCGCAAAATCCGAATCCCACTCTGGGTTCAAGAGGGCGTCGGGAACTATTGTGTCCTCCGCGTGAGTACGCTCACACAGGAGGGAATAAAATCTCAGGTTGGACGCAGCCAATCCCGTTTAACGCAGCATCACTCCATCGCGAAGAAAGAGGGATGCGAGCAAAAAGCCCAGCGCCAAAAAAGGACCGAAGGGAATGGCTTGGGGATCGATCCCCAGTTGGGCGGCCCGGTTCTGGTGGAGAGGTCTGGACCTGCGGTAAAGAAAACCCAAGGCTCCCAACGCCGCAGCAGGTGCCAGTCCCATCAAGACCGACGGGAAACCCAAGCAGATTCCAGCGGCTAGCCCTAAGCTGACATCGCCCAACCCCAAGGCTTCCATGTCGCCATGAAAACGCGCCCAGCGCACCAAAACATCCAAAAATTGCCGACGTTGGCCATGCCGCCAATTCCAGCGGATCCCTTTGGGAAGGAAACAGCGGACCAACGCTCCCCAGCTTCCCAGCCCTACCCGTGAGGCGAAATGAATGGCGTATAAAAAACCAGCCGACAGCAATCCCGATTTGAGGGCTTCCACAAATCGTTCCAATCGAAGGTCTTCGGGAGCGAGCGCCAACGCCGCGACAGTGCCAGCCACACACCCGACGACGACCAGGGAGTCGGGAATTTCAAAATGCTCCCAATCAATCAGGGCCATGGGGACCGAAAGGAAGGCGAAAATCCCCCACCCCACGGCTTTGGCGGGATCGGTCCAAAATCCCCCCATCCATCCGTAAGCCCAGAAGGCACCGAGGAGAGCGCAAAACGCTTCGACCAAAACGTAAAACCGGGGAATCGGCCCGCTACACCAAGCGCATTTCCCACGCTGAAGCACCCAAGTGATCACCGGAAAATTGCGGTAAAACGGGATGGCGTGCCCGCAATGCGGACACCGCGAACCCGGATGGACCACGGATTCCCCACGCGGCAATCGCCAAACCACCACATTGAAAAACGACCCCAAGCAGCCTCCCAGGGCGGCGGCCATCAAGAGGATCCAAAATAGGGGTAGTTCGGCGAAACTCAGAGCCGCTCCGCAACCGGGGATTCCGGAGGTCGTTCGCGGCTTTGGATCAACTCGGCAATCAGGCCCAAGGACAAAAATTGCACACCCAGAATAATTCCGCCCACCGAGAACAATAGCAAGGGTCGGACCCGCAGGGCGCCCGTCAAAATCCACTGGACGGCGAACCAGGGAATCGGGAGGGCTCCCAATCCGATGGCGACCAAACCAATGGCGCCGAAGAGATGAAGCGGCCGACGCATGTAGCGGTTCAAGAACCAAAGCGTGAGCAAATCAAACAGGCCATGAAATCCGCGACTCCAGCCGTATTTACTGACCCCAAACCGACGGGCGCGGTGGTTCACGACCCGTTCGGTCACCCGAAAGCCGTCCCAATGAGCCATGACAGGAAGCAAACGGTGCATTTGGCCATAGAGGCGCAAGGAAGAGAGAACCTCGCGCTTGTACGCCTTGAGGCCGCAATTGAAATCGTGGAGTTTGAGTCCGGAAACCCGTTGGACCAGGGCGTTGTAAAAACGGCTCGGAAGAGTTTTGTCGACCGGATCGTTGCGGATTTGTTTCCAGCCCGAGACCATGTCCCAACCCTCGTCCAGAAGGGCCATCAGGGGACGCAATTCTTGGGGGTCGTCCTGAAGATCGGCATCCATCGTGATCACATAGGCGCCTTTGGCCTGGGCAAAGCCTTCGGCAAGACCGGCTGCCTTGCCTGCGTTGCGACGGAATTTGACCCCGCGAATTCGCGAATCCTTTTGGTTTTCCTGCCGGACCACTTCAAACGTGCCGTCGCTAGAACCATCGTCGACAACGATGACTTCCCAGGTGCCATTCCAATCGGCCAAGGCAGCGCGGATTTCGTTGAACAATTCTGGAAGGCTGTCGGCTTCGTTCCACGCTGGAACGACCACGCTCAAATTCATATTCCCTCCTTGGTCCGGTGGTGTTCTGTTTTTTGGGCGGGGAGCAATCCCGTGAGCAAGCTCACCACGGCCGGAACAAGCATTCCCAAAAGACTGGTAGAAACAGCCAAAGCCAAAGCACCCGAGGCGGCGTCATGGGACGACAATCCCGGCATGACTCCCGGCAGCGAGAAGAAGGTTTTTTGGGTTCCTTCCCGCAAGCCCCACCCCCCGACGGAAATTGGCAAGACGGATATCAGGGCCACGATGGGCACGAACAGTAGAATCCAGGCGAGGTCCAGCGGCAAGCCCATGGCCTTGGCGCAACACCAATGGACCAAAATGCGCAAAAACTGGGTCGCCACCGAAACCACGACCACCTGTCCGACCAAGACGGGGTGAGCTCGGTATTCCAAAAAGGCCGCGCGGAGGTTGCGGGCCTTGTCCAAAAGAGGGCCTTCGCCAAATGCGCGCGCCACCGGAGCCACCCATCCAACCACGCGTCGCGAGAAAAGAATGGCCGAGGTCAGGCAGAAAGAGATGGCAACAATCCCTGTCGCCACGGCTAGCTTGCGAAACAGCGGGTCGGGATGGTGCCAGACCAGAAGAGCCGAGGCCACCGCTGCGAACAAGGCCAAGGTGAACAATCCTGCAAACCGATCCAACAAAGTTGCTGCGACTCCTTTGGTCCCGCTTTTGGTGTCGCGATGGACTTGGACCGCCCGGACCACATCGCCGCCCACGCCCGAGGGCAGGACGAAGTTCAGGAACATCCCCAAAGAATAGGCGCGCAGCAAGCGCCGCCCTGGGATTCTTAGACCTTGGACTTCCAAAAGTCGTTCCCACTGGATGGCTCCCAATCCGACCGAAACCACCAACAAGGTGATCCCGGCAAACAGCCAGGAAGGATCGGCATCCCTCAATTTGGAAAACACCGCCGTGGCATCGTTGCGCCATAGGATCCAGGCGATCAATCCCAGCGTCGCGAGCGTCTGGAGGAGGGGGCCAAAGATTTTTTTGAAAGCCGTCGCGCCTTGGTCTTTGGCTTTTCCCAAGGTATTTCGGGACTTGATCATGGCCGGACCATCCCGCGTAGCAGGACTTCTTCGGTCCGTTCGGCGACCTTTTCCCAAGTGTGGGCGTGCGCCCAAAGAAGGCTTTGTTCCTGGAGCGATTCGGCGAGGCTGGGGTCGCTCAAAATTCGCTCGACCCGGTCGGCCATGGCTTGGGCATTGCCGAACGGAACCAAAAATCCGGTCTGGCCATCTTGGACCGAATCGCACAAACCAGGAACATCGCTGGCCACCACCGGTGTGCCGCATCCATTGGCCTCGATGGAGGTCAGGCCCCAACCTTCCTTGAGGGAACTGTTCAGGGCCACCATGGCACGGCGATACAATCCGATCTTTTGGGCTTCGGTGACGCGCCCCAAAAACTTGACCCGATCGGACACACCCAAGGACTTGGCAATTTCTGTCAAGCGGGGCACGTCATCTCCGGATCCGGCAACTTCCAAACGAAGCTCGGGAAACCGATTTTTGAGCAAAGCGACGGTATGGATCAAAACATCCAATCCCTTGTACTTCTTCACACGTCCCAAGTACAGCAAAAGGTTGGGATCCCTCTCCCCTGGAACTGGCGGACCATAACCCTCCAGGTCGACACCTTCCCCCACATTGACCACGTCCAAAATCCCCAACGACCGCAATTCAGCTTGGGCCGAAGGACTCCCGGTCATGACGGGGACGCGCCGGTAGATGCGGGGCACAAACCACTCCGAAAGTCGCACGTAGAGGGCTGCGGGAAGGGATGCCTCGCGGAAGATGGCCGGACCGAAAAGATGGTGAATGAGTCCGACCACGGGAGTTTTGGTGAGCCACGGCACCGCCAAGGCGATCTTGTTGGAATCGTCCACGACGAGATCGGGTTTCTCTTCACGGATCCATTGTCGCAATTTTGCGTAGACGGTGAAATTGAAGGTCGAGGCCCCACCCTCGCGGCGAACCTCGTACCCGTTCATGGTTTCCCGAGACGGTAGCCCCGGGACTGCGTGGGAAACCAAAACGATTTCCCAGCCTTTGGTCGCCAGCCGCTTCAAGACCTCATCGGCATGAACCTCCGCTCCCCCGGCAAGGGGATTGCGAAGGTCCCGCCAATTGATCCAAAGAAGCCGACGAGTCACGTCACTTCTTCAATGGTGCTGGCTGTTGAGCCGGGGGGACCGAGGCTGGATTCACGGGCACCGGTGCGACTGGTGCTGCAGGAGCCGGGATCACAACGGGTGCGACAGGAGGCCTGGGCTCGGCTTGCATCCGCCGTTGGATTTGCTGGGCCAATCCTTGGGCGCGCTGGTCGGCGGGATTGAGCTTGAGGGCCTTCTCCACATGAGCCATCGCCTCGGTGCTGTGACCGGTTTCGGCCAGCATCATGGCGGCATCCAACAACAACTGGGCGTCGTTGGGGTTGGCTTTGGCCGACGAGTCGAGCAGCTTGGCCGCCTGTTCCAAGCGACCGGTGCGCTGGAAGACTTCGGCTTGGGCGCGCACCAACATGGGCTCGTTGGGAAGCCGCTTGCGGGCCAAGGCCAAGGTGGAATCGGCAGACGCCGTACGTCCGAGCTGGGTGAACAGTTGCGAACCGAAATAGGCCGTGCGCCATTCGCGGGGGATCATGTGTTCCGAATTCTGGATCAATTGCACGACTTTGGTCAAGCGGTCGTCGGCCTTGCGCTTGAGGATGGCTTTGACAGAATCTGGCACGTTGGGACGGGAGGCCGAATCGTACAAACGGCGGATTCCTTCGGCCGATCCCATCGCCGCCTGGATGGCGATCGACGAATAGTTCGATTCCAATCGGCGTGTGTCGTCGTCCAAATACCCCTTGCTGTACTTGTCGCCACCCATGCCGCGGAAACGGTACACCTTGGTGAACAGGTCCACGGTGCGGTCGATGTCGACCGGGTCCGCTTGGATGGAATCCGTCAAGGTGTAGACCATGCCGTGCATCCGGCAATAGGGAGCCAATCCCAGCATGTTCTCTTCACCCACGGTGGCGGCGAAGTGGATGGGCTTGCGCTTGGCCATCTTGTCGTTGGCCATCACGATGTGCATGATCATGCGATCTTGGATCTTGATGTAGGGCAATTCCTTGGCCGAGGGAAAGGCCACCACGCGAGGGCCAACCTGGATCGCGGCTCCGGCGGGAATGGTGTTCCTCTCGGGATTGAGCTGGCGGATCAGGGCATCGGACATGTCGATGGGCACTTTGGGCTCGATGTCGCGCATCTGGCGGATGTACCAGTCGGTGTTGATCAACGACAAGTTCACCAGGCGCACGTCCTTGCGGATGCCAAAGGCTTCCTGCAACGCCCACAAGGGGAAGGTGTCGTTGTCGCCGTTGGTGAACAGGATGCCGTTGGGTTCGCACGAATTCAATAGGTTGTAGCTGTAGTCGAACGGGACCCAATTGAGGTGGCGATCGTTCTCATGCCAGTTGGATGCTCCGGCAAGGACCGGGAACAAGCTGACCAACGCGACGTAGGCGACAAATTTTGGCTGCTTGCGCCAATCGTCCTTGCGGCCCGCGCGCATCTGCTGGGCGAACAGGGCTGCGGCCATTCCGTAAAGGATTCCCAACAGCACGAAGGAAGGTGTGAAGAAGTAGTCGCGCTCGCGCACTTCCATGTGGACCGGATCGGGGAATTGGGAGTCTTCGCCGCGGGCTCGCGATTCCATCCAATATTTGTAATCCGAAACTTCGGGTTTGGTGCCGTCGGCGAAGTTCACGTACCAAAGCATTCCAAAGCTGGAGAAGATGTAAAGTCCCGCCAAGAGCAAAGTCAGTTCACGATGGCGACTCCATCCGAAGCTAAACAGCCACCAAAGCGGCAGTAAGGCCAATACCACCGCCGCGAGCTGGGCCAAACGCTTGGCTTCCCATCCGGGAGCTTGGACGTATTGGTTGTCCTCCCCCTTGATGGAGTTGACTCCCAGCATGCCCAATTGGCTGGGGATCTTGATCCCGAACAAGCTGTTGTCCCGCTGGACCTTGAAGGGCAGGAACTGTTGGATCATGTAGCCGCCATAGCCCATGTTTTCATGCAACAGAATTTGGTTCAGGAAATTGGAACGGCGCGTCAGCGAGCGCACGATCATGTTTTCCGAGCCGTACTGCTTGCGCTCGATGTACTCCTGGAATTCGCCCCAATTGGCCAGCGAAAAGGCATCGGAAAAGGAGGGGCGCTTCTTCAAATTGTCGTAGGTGGAAGGATCACCCACCACCAGCGGCTTGCGGATCTGCGGATCGCCTTCGTCGATGATCGGGTTCAAGGAGGCGCGAATGGGGATGTAGAGGTACATCGACCAACCGAGGACCGCCACGGTCGAAAGCAGTCCGACCAATTTCCACCCGCGACCTTGGCCCAAAACGGGGAAGCCAGCCAAAACAAAGCTGACCACCGCTAGGCAAAGGGCGATGAAGGGGAAGGTCCCGGGCATGTAGATGATCGACATCAAGAGAGTGCCACCGATGTAAAGCGGGTAGAGACGGCGCTTGTTCTCATCCAAAGCCACCACCCAGATGCAGATGATGGGGATGAACATGACCGTGAACATCGTGAAGTTCACGCCCAGGAAGGACATGTAGACGACGAACACCAACAGGCGATCGCCCCAAGGTGTGCTGCGAAGGTCGGTCCATTCGAGCATCAGGTAGACCGAGAACAGCGTGAAGAACATGGCCGGGGTGTACATCTCGGCTTCCACCGAAGAGAACCAGAGCGTGTCGCAGAAAGTGACCAGAAGGGCGCCGATCGTGCCGCCCATGACCGCGACCCAAACATTGGACTTGCGCTCGTCCCGGGTTTGGAGCATCTGGATGCCGCGGAAGGCGATGAGGTAGGCCGTGCCGGCGATGAGGGCCGAAGCCAAGGCCGAAAGCCAGTTGACGCGGGCGGCGATGTCGTCCCACCAGACAAAGGAAATGATGGAGATGCGCGCCAAGATGTGGTGCAGCGACATTCCCGGAGGATGAGGAACGCCCAAAATGTTGCCGGCCGAGACGTACTCGCCGCAATCCCAGAAACTGACCGTTGGGGACATGGTCATTGTGTAGACCACCAGGGCGAACAGGGTGGCAATCCCTGCTCCGAACCATTTCAACTTGCGCTCGGTCACGCTGACTCTCCTTGTTTGGGGCGAATGTCACCCCGGACGATACGGGCTATTGGATCAAGTAAACCATTGACGAATCCACCCGATTTGGGGGTGGAATAGGACTTGGCGAGTTCAATCGCTTCATTCAAAATTTTGTTGCTGGGCATTTCGGGAACCCGACAAAGTTCGGCGATCGCGAGCCGAAGGATGCAAAGATCCAGCACGGCGAACCGGGTCGGATCCCAGTTGGTGGCGTTTTTCGCCAACAGCTCTTCCGACGAG
The DNA here is from genome assembly GCA_903825275.1 of uncultured Fibrobacterota bacterium. Taxonomy (GTDB): domain Bacteria; phylum Fibrobacterota; class Fibrobacteria; order UBA5070; family UBA5070; genus UBA5070. The sequence goes on from CAIKAA010000273.1 coordinate 7,777, forward strand.
GCACGGTCTTCCAACGCGTACTCCGTCAAACGAACCGCGTAGGCGCGATCGTCGGGGGAAGGCTGGAAAAATTCGATGGCCTCGGGCAGGATTTGATCGAGAGTTTCCGAGCGCACTTCCATCTGGTACAAGAGATGGAGCGCCAATTCCCGTCCCCCGCGCTGTGTGCTCATGCCGACTCGATTTTGCGGTAAAGGTCACAAAGCTCCATGGCCGACAAGGCCGCGTCCCAGCCCTTGTTGCCGGCTTTGCCGCCGGCGCGCTGTTCGGCTTGTTCCAGATCTTCGGTGGTCAACACCGCGAACACAACCGGGATGTTGGCTTCGTAGGAAAGCTGGCCCAAGGCGCGGGTCACCCCAGAAACGACTTGGTCGAAATGGGGGGTGTCACCGCGGATCACGCAGCCCAAGGCGATCACGGCCGAATACTTCATGGAGTCGACACAGCGGCGCGCCACAGCGCCAATTTCCCAGGCACCCGGCACTTTGAGGAGAACGATGTCCTCGTCGCTCAGTCCATGGCGAACCAGACCATCGCGTGCGCCTTCCACCAAACGGTCGACCACGAGCGAATTGAATCGCGACGCGACCAAGGCTACCGGTTTTGTTGGCTTGCTAAACGACCCTTCGAGGACGCGCATGTCTGAACCTCCAGGCTTTGAGGGAAGTCAAGTTAACAATGGTCAAGCGATCATGCATGGTGCCAATTTGCCCCAAGAAACGGGAATGTCATTTTTTTGGTGGATGTGGGCCCAAACGCCAAAGTCCAAACCACAATCGAACGAACCTAGCCGTGTCCTTCCAGGGGTGGATGTGCGAGGTTTCCTCACCGTAAATCGTGGCGACATCCACCTTCTCGATGCCAAAACCGGCCCGGGCGATGCGCACCAAACATTCCGATTCCCACTCGAAGCGCCCCGATGGGGGGACTTGGGCCTTTTCCAAAGCTTCGAGCCGGTACATCCGAAACCCGCACTGGCTGTCCCAAAGCCGTTTGCGGGCCTGCAATTCCAGCACCCAGGTCGTGAGGCGGTTGCTGCAAACCCGTGGCCAGGGCATGGACCGGGGGTGGAGGTGCCGGGCCCCGACCACCAATCCGCACTGTTCGGAAAAGGTTCCTGACAAAAATTTGGTGGCGTCTTCGGGTAGATGCTGGCCATCGGAATCCATCGCCAAGGCCCAGACAAAACCCTGTTTTCGCAGATGGGCCAAGCCGGTGGCTAGCGCCGTTCCCTTGCCAGAATTTGTCCCGAGAGAAAGAACCACCGCTCCCGCCTGGCGCGCCACCTCCGCGGTCGCGTCCTTCGAGCCATCGTCCACCACCAAAAGGTTGATCTCGGGGTGCAATCCGCGCAACTGTTCGACCACTTGACCAAGGGTTCGCTCGGCTTGGTAGGCCGGAATCAAAACAGCTCTATCCAACCGAGGCATGCCTAGCTTGGCGAGCTGGCGGACCGCATGATTCTCACGGTCTCTTGGGCACGCCATTCGTCCAAATGGGTTTCGGACTCAAAGGCTTCGCTGCCAATCAGTCGTTTTAGGCGGCGATTGCCGGTGGACAGGAATGCATCCATGGCTCCCACCGCCAAGGCTTGAGGAATCCACCCCATTTTGGCTCCGATAGAAATCCAACGCAACCGCGAGGACATTTCCCGTCGGGACAGCAATTTGGCTGAGCCCAACACCGCGATGCTGCGAGCGACCGAATCCTGAACTTCCGTGGCGCGGTGTTGGAGCAACGCGTTGACGGCTTTTTCCTCTTCACGGACCAACCTCGAAGCGGCCAGGGCGAGGGCGGCGGTGATTTCCACCTCGCGGCATCCCAGGGTGCGCAGATGGGTGACGACCACCATTCCCCCATTGTCTTCCGACACGGCTCCCCAAGGGCCACGGACAGGGTGTTCCAAGGTGGTCATGGAATCTTCCACACCCGACATCCGACCCGTGATCCACAGAGCCGGAAGGTTGAGGAGCAAGCTCGCGCGCATTCCGGAACCCACATCGCCGGGAGAGGCCGTGCGCCAGCCCCAGGCGGGATCGCGGGAAAGCGGCAATCGGTCGCGGATCGACGCTTCCAGAAGCGAGGCCTCTTCCAAGGCTTCGAACAACGAGTTGCCGGGTTGGGTCGACCACAAACGCAGGTGGTCGCCATCCAAGACCAAAAGGCCTCGGCCAGCGTCTTCCATGGCCAGCCAAGGTCCGGGATCGGTCGGATCCAGCAGGTTGGAGGGAATGCGCATCCGGTCGACCAATTCGCCGGCATCCTCGCTGGTTTCGTCTGCTAGTGGCGTGAAAGCCGGATGGATGCCTCGCACCGCATCGAGGACGCGTTCGCAGAACCGACGGCCTTCTTGGGGCGATATGGTGCCGCGAAACGGGACCGCGGTAAAATTCCGAGCCAGGCGCACGCGGCTGGCCAAAATGGTTTCCAAACCGGTTTGCGAAATCCAAGACGGGCTGTTCACAACACCTCTCCGGTTCGCAATTGGTCGCGGATTTGGCTGGCCTTCCCATAATCTTCTTGGGACAGTGCCTGGCGCAGTTCGTCTTCCAACAAGCGGCGACGCCGTTCACGGACCTGGTTTTGCAAGTCTTCTTCGTCGGGTTGGCGATCGGCGCCATGGATTCCCATCACGACTTCCGACAATTCCTGTCGAAAGGCGTCCCAGCATCCGGGGCATCCCAAACGACCGCTGCGCCGGGCGTCTTCCCAAGTCTTGCCACAATCGGGACAAATTCCGCTCACGGGTTCTCCGAAAGTTCACCCTGCACCAGCCTCAGGCGGCGATGCGCCCCTTGCGCCAATTCAGGATCGTGGGTGGCCAATACGAAGGCCTGGGAAAATCGCGACGACAATTCCTGGAGGGTCGACAACAATTTGTGGGCGTTGGCTGGATCGAGATTGCCGGTCGGTTCGTCGGCCAACACCACTTTGGGATGATTGGCCAAAGCGCGGGCCAGGGCCGCCCGTTGGCGTTCGCCCCCCGACAGCTGCCCCGGTCGATGGTGGAGTCGCTCGCCCAAACCGGCTGCGTCCAAGAGTTCGCGAGCCCGCTCGGTCGCTTCAGCTTGTGAAATCCCGGCGATGCGGGCGGCCAAAGCCACGTTCTCCAAGGCGTCGAGATCGGGAAGCAGGTGGTGGAACTGGAACATGAAGCCAAGGCTTTTGGAGCGCAAACGCGAAAGGGCCGTGTCACCCAGTTTGGAGGGGTCTTCGCCGTCGATGAGCAAGGTCCCTTCGTCGGGTTTGTCCAACGTGCCCAAAATGGAAAGCAGGGTGCTTTTGCCCGAACCCGAAACGCCCAAGATGGCGACGACTTCGCCAGGTTGGACATCGAGGTCGACGCCACCAAGAATAGACAATTCCTGTCCGTTTTCGCGAAAGGTCCGCCGGATTCCGCGGGCGCGTAGCGCGAGATCACTCATGGCGAACGGCCTCCACAGGATCGAGCTGAGCGGCTTTCCAAGCCGGGAAAAAGGCGGCGGCAGCACAGATGGTCACTGCGACCCCAAACGTCAGAGCCACATCGAAGGGGTGGACGGAAACCGGCAGGTATTCGATGAAGTACACGTCCCCCGGCAGCTTGATGACCCGGAACGTGTCTTGGATCCAGCAAAGTCCCAACCCGAACACGACCCCGCCGACGGCGCCCCAGAGTCCAGCCAAAAGCCCTTGGACCAAAAACACCCGGCGCACGCTGCGGGCGCTGGCTCCCATGGCCCGCAAAATCCCAATCTCGCGAGTGCGCTCCAACACGCCCATGATCAGTGAGCTGGCGATGTTGAAGGCGGCTACGATCACGATCAGGCACAGAACCAACACGACCACGACCTTTTCCAGCCGCATCCACTTCATCAGGTTTTCATTCTTTTCAAACCAGTCCATGGGCCGGACGCTGTTCCCCAAAGCCATCGCCAATTTCCGTCCCACCTCGCGGGCCTTCCACAAATCGACGACTTTGATCTGAATTCCAGAAATGCGCCCGGGACTTTGGTAAAGGCCTTGGGCGGTCTTGATCGAGACATAGGCGAGGTTTGCGTCGAATTCGTACATGCCGCTGTGGAACAAGCCGGTGACCCGAGCCCGTTCAAAGCGGGGCGAAGAGGCTCCCGTCAGCACCTCGGGAGAGGATAGGGACAATAACGTGATCTTGTCGCCGGGGATCACGCCCAAGCGACGGGCCAGCCAATCGCCCAAGACGATTCCGTGCTCGATCCGGCCCGAATCCAGCGGAAAACTCCGCAGATCCAAAGACCCTGCGGTCAGGAATTTTTCCACATCGATCACCTTGCCGGAAAGCGCCGAATCGATCCCCATGACCACGATGCCGTCGGCGGCATTCCCCGACGAAACTCCGGCCTTGCCCGAAATGAAAGGGGATGCTCCGATCACGCGAGAATCGGCCTTCCACACCAGTTTCAGCAAAGAATCAGAGTCGGGAAGCCCCGCGCCATCGGCAGAAACCAAGTCCAAGTGGGAGTCGCGTCCAATGAGGCGATCGCGAACTTGTTCTTCGAATCCGTTCATCAGCGAAGTGGCCACGACCAGCGAGGCCGTGCCGATGAAGACCCCAAGGATCGAAAACAGGCCGATCAGCGAAGAGAAACGGCTGCGCCGTTGTGCACCGAGGTACCTGCGGGCTAAATCCGTTTCCCAGCCGCTCATTAAAACAGCGTCGCGGGAGGAGTTCCGCCCAACACGCGCAAGGTCATCCGGTCGAGTTCCTTGCGTTCGGCGGGAGAAGCCGAAACCACCACCGCGGTCAGACCGCCGATGTTCACTGCCCCGCGGTCAAAACTGGTCCCGAATTTTTGGGGCGTCAGGCCTCCCTGGTATTCGGAGGTCATCTCGGCGGAATAGCTGCCCTTGGCCGAAATCACTTCGCGCACCGTGCTGGTGCCCGAGTGTTTGCCATGGATGAAGACCTTGAAAACCACCGGCTTGAGGTCGATGTCGGAATTATTTTTGACAGTTCCTGTCACATGGAAGAATGCCTGGAAATTGTTTTCCGCCAAGCCATGCTTGAGGACCACCGAAACCTTCGAGGCCAGCGAAGCCTTGATGGAATCGCGAATCTTTGCGAAGGCAATCATCCGGGCTAGACCAATGCGAAAGCGGGGGCCTTGAGGAGTCGTCACCACCGTCACGACCCGGGTCGTGTCGTGACGAAGGGGCACATTGCCATTTTCGGCCAAGCCCTTCAAAAACTCCTTGCGGGTCTTTTTGGTCTTGAACTCGTCGATGGCTTCCCAATTGGGGGCGCGGCGGATGGCGCGAACCATGGTTTCAGAACCTTCGGATTTGTCCACCCTCCATTCATCGGTGGAATCAAATCCCGGCACGCGCAAGGAATCGGTGAGCAATGCGATGAAACC
>CAIKAA010000274.1 GCA_903825275.1 uncultured Fibrobacterota bacterium
GGGTGTCGGCCGAAGTCTTCCTGATTTGCTTTCCGTCCAGCTCCCACACGACAGAATCTGGCGTCCACTCCACGACGTAGGTGTGGAAGGATTTCGAAAGGTCGTCCAAGACGTGGAAGGATTCCGAGGTCTTGCGTGTCTTTGCCGTGCCGGTGATGAGGTTGGCTTGAAAGCCCTTGGGGTCTTTTCCCAACACCTCGATGTCGATCTCGCGCCAGGGCTCGACCCCGCCTTCGTGCGAGTGGTTGTAATAGGTGAAGAACGACGACACGGTTCCCGACTTGGCCGCCGCCCGCATGCGCACCTCCCACCGCCCGTATTGGACGGAATCCAAGGAATACAACTCCGCACCCGTGCAAGTTGTTCCTGCGGACCAGCCCACTCCCACCAAAGTGAATCCCGTGATCATCCAAAATCGAAGGGTGGCCCCTGAGGTTCCCCAGCGATTCCCTGCGATGCCCTGAGCTTGTCGAAGGGAGTTTATCGACCGCCATGTGCTGAAACTGGCTGCGGGGCACCTTTGGTGCCAAGGGCCTTGTCGAAGGGTTTCCATCTGAATTCTTCTCCATGTTGATCCGGATAGGAAACCTCGTTCCTTAGTAGCGAAACGCGTCGTCTGATCCAGACAATATTTTACCATGCGTTTGCCGTCTGCAATTCCAGAAACCCTCCCAAGGGTCCCTCTGGCGTTTACAGAAGCATGATCCGCTCCAACCGTTCCACCTCACCCGACCGGATTCGCAACAAGTAAAGCCCGGGAGGCAGATCACTTCCCACATTCAACACGGTTCCGGGCTCCAGCTTTCCATCCCATAGAGTTTGGAGCCACTTGCCTCCCAGAAGGTGCAAACTGACACTGACCGGATGATCCGCTTCGACCATCACCAACCGATCGCGGGCGTTGAACCACGCCATCCGAGGATTCGCCTGCGCGAAGACGGGAATCGTGAAGAGCGCGAGAAACAGGAAGGTGCGAGCGACCCGGAAAAACATGTCTGGCAATTTACCGGAACCTCTTGGCTCGCGCAGCTCGATTCTAGGCCGGATCGATTTGTGACGAATCCAGGACAAAAAGCGTACTTGGCCCGACCTCGATGATCCCATCGGACCAATTCTGGTCCTCCTCGCCAACTCCCGATCCGGAATCGAACCGCAATCGCCAAGTTCCGATCGGGAGTTCAACCCGGACCGCCTTTGAGGACCGGTTGGCGACCAAAACTCTTGAGTTCACTCCAGATCGCAACATCACACCCAGCAACTGGTCGTCGTCCTGTGGATTTCCGATCCATTCCCAAGAATCGGGAAGGGGGAATTGGGAGCGCACCTCCAAAACCTGCCGGATCCAGGCCGGATCGGGCCATGGGTTGGGGTCGGTCCAATTCACCCAGGAGATCGCATTGTCCTGACAATAGGCATTGTTGTTCCCGGCTTGGGTGCGCCCCAACTCATCACCGGCAAGCAGCAGGGGGGTCCCCTGGGAAAGGAGGGCCGAGGCCAACAGATTCCTCACCCTTCGGGCGCGCCCTTCCAGCACCTCGGGATCCGAGGTTTCCCCTTCGACCCCAAAATTGTCCGAGTGGTTCCAATCGGATCCATCGCGATTTTCTTCTTGGTTGGCTTGGTTGTGTTTTTCGTTCCAACTCGCCAGATCCCGGGCGGTGAATCCATCGTGACAGGCGACATAATTCACGGAGCTTCCATAAGGGCGATCGACAAAAATGTCCGGACTTCCCGCCAATCGCAAACCAAAACCCTTGGCAGACCCCAGTCCTTTCCAGAACAACCGCGCCTCGTCGCGAAAGCGATCGTTCCACTCCAGCCACGGCGAGGGGAACCTTCCCAAACCATACCCTTCGCGGGTGGCATCCCAGGGTTCAGCGATCCACAAGGCTTCGGCCAACACCCGGTCTTGGGCCAGTTCGGTGAAAAACGGCGCCATCGGGTCGAACCCACCATTTACCCGTCCATGCACAGAAGCCAAGTCGAAGCGAAACCCATCGACATGTCCATTTTCGACCCAATGCCGAAGGCTTTGCAAAACGAACTCACGGACGGGTGCTTTGGAAAAATCCAAGGTGTTTCCACATCCCGTCAGATCTAGGAAGGATCCGTTCTCGTCGCGAAGGTACCAGTCCCCAAATCCTCGCAAACTCAGATCCAAACCATCGACACCGCCCTCGCAGGAGTGGTTGTAGACCACATCCAACACCACTTCGATTCCCGCTCGGTGAAGCTCGCGCACCATGGTCCGAAATTCGACGAAGGCATGCTCGGGAGCACTGGCGTAGGAAGGGTGGGGAGCAAACCAGGACAGGGTGGAATAACCCCAAAAGTTTGCCAATCCCTTTTCTCGCAAAAACCGATCCTCAAAATGGGCATGGACCGGCAACAGTTCCAAGGTGGTGATTCCCAACCCTTTGAGATGAGCGACAACTTTGGGATGGCACACACCCAGGTAAGTGCCGCGAAGCCTTTCCGGCAAGCCTTCGTGGAGCATCGTAAGGCCTCGGACATGGGCTTCGTAGATCACCCGCGCTGAAGGTTCGATGACCGGCTTGGTGACCCCCTGCCAATCGAAGCGGCGCTCCGTCACACGGGCCAGCCCAGGCACGACGAAAGGTGGGTCGACCTCCAAGTCCCAAGCGGGGATCCGACCGATTTCGATCGCCCACGGGTCCAACAACAATTTGGACGAGTCCATGGATTCGCCCATGTGTCCATCTCGCGGCCCGGCTACCGAATAGGCGTACAGATCACCCAACCTCGCCCCTTGCACCTCGATCTCCCAAATTCCGTCCTCGGTGCGCACCAGTTCATGGCGACACGTGGCGCGTGTCGCCAGTGTGGTTCGAAACAAGACCAAGGTGATGGATTCCGCTTTGGGGGCCAAGACGGAAAACCGCACTCCCCCATCCATCGGAATGGCTCCCAATCCCTTGAGGCGATCCGGCGTCATGGCCATTCCCCCAATCGGTGATTGTCTGGTTTTGGGGGAATCCTCCCCCTCGACCATTTTTTGCCATTCATTCCATGATGATACACTGTCCAAGCCAATCTTTCTTGCCCGACCGGACGAGGATGGACCCCATCATAGGTCCAACGGACTTCGGGGAAAGCACGCACCGACGCCTCGAATTCTTCCCCCGTTGGGATCAACACAGCCTGGAAAGCCTTCGCGACCCTGGCGCAAGCCTCGCGGTACTCCCCCATTTCCCGGTTCCA
>CAIKAA010000275.1 GCA_903825275.1 uncultured Fibrobacterota bacterium
AAGCAGCGCCTGGCCATCGCTCGGATGATCTACAAGGATTCGCCCATCCGGATCCTGGACGACAGCCTGAGCGCGGTCGATACCAAGACCGAACGCCGCATCCTGGACAATCTGCGTGAACGCCGCGGTGGTGGAGCGGAAACAAGTTCGGTCACCATCGTGGTGTCGCACCGCTTGAGCGCGGTCATGAACGCCGACGAAATCATTTTGCTGGACAAAGGCACGGTGGCCGAACGCGGCAACCACGCGACGCTCCTGGCTTTGGATGGCCTGTATGCGCGGCTGTGGGTCCTGCAATCGGGCGAGATCGGAAAATCGGATTCCAAATCCGGATCGGTGGCCGACGCCGAGATTTTGGAGTTGTTGCGCGTGGAAGACCAAGAAGCGACCAAGGTGGAAGGCAACGAAGAATGAGCCCCAAATAACCGACCATCTCCTCTTTGACAATCCTTGTCCCCTACCTGAAGCGACATCGCTTGCGCCTTTCGGGAATCCTGGCGCTGATCGTGATTGTGGTCGGAATCGACCTGGCTCAACCGATTTTGGTCAAACACGCCATCGACCGTTACATCTTCATTCCGAATCCCGATTTCGCATTCATCTCGCGGATGGCCCTCTTCTATTTGGGAGTGGTGTTCCTGGCATTTCTGCTAAGTTACGCCCAGGATATTTTGCTGCAATCGACCGGGCAGAGGATTGTTCGCGACATTCGCTCCAGCCTCTTCCAGCACATCATGGGGTTGTCGGTAAAATACTTCGACCGCAATCCCTCGGGGCGCATCATCACCAACCTGGTCAGCGATACAGAGGCCCTCAACAACTTTTTCACCGATTTCCTTTCGAATACCCTACGCGGCGTTCTGACGCTCCTTGTCATCCTGGCCTTCATGTTCCAGTTGGACCTTGGCTTCGCCTCTTGGTGCTTGGTGGTGGTCCCTGCGATTTTGTTTGTCTCGCGGTACTTCCAAGGACGGCTTCGCGTCATCAACCAGGAAATGCGCGGGCGTCTCTCGACATTGATCGCCTTCTTGGCCGAGAACTTGGCGGGAATGTCGATTGTGCAGATTTTTCACCAAGAAAACAAGCAATTGCGGGAGTTTGACGGACGCAACGCGAATCTCCTGAAGTCCATGCTTCTGGAAAATCGGATTCTCCTGTTGTTCTTTCTGTTCACCGAGGCCTTGTCGGATTTTGGCGTGGCCGCTTTGGTGTGGTTCGCCAGCGGTTCCGTCATCCGCGGGGATGTCACCTTTGGCGTGCTCTATGCTTTCGTGGGTTTCATACGCCGGCTCTTCCAGCCCATCAACACGATCACGATGCAGATGAACGTGTTGCAATCCATGATCGTGGCCTCCGAGCGTATCGGACAGACCTTGGCCGAACAGCCCGACATCCTTGAGTCGGCGCACCCGACAAAACCTGTCTTGTTGCGCGGCGGCATTGAAATCGACACCGTGCGCCTGGCCTACCGCCCCGACAAAGATGTTTTGCGGGGGATTTCCCTTTCCATCCAGTCTGGGGAACGGATTGGGATCGTGGGCGCATCGGGATCCGGCAAGACCTCGCTCATGAACTTGCTGGTGCGGTTCTACGACTGCACCCAAGGTTCCATTTCCATCGACGGCCACGACATCCGCCAATGGCCAGTGGCCGACCTGCGTCGCACGGTGGGGATGGTCCAGCAGGACATCACCCTTTACAGCGGAAGCGTGCTGGACAATGTCCGGTTTTTCAAGAACGAGATCCCCCGCGAGCGGGTGGTCGAAGTGTGCGAGCGTGTCGGGGCGGATGCGTTCATTCGCCGGCTGACCGGTGGTTACGACGCGCCCCTTTCCGAGAAAGGTTCGACGCGTTCCTTCGGGCAAAGACAATGACTGTCATTCGCCCGCGTGCTGGTCTTCGATCCCAAGATCCTGATCTTGGACGAAGCCACCGCAAGCCTTGATTCCGAGACCGAATCAGTCCTGCAGGAGGCGATCGGAAAGGTTTCCGAAAACCGCACCCTTTTGGTGGTGGCGCATCGCCTGGCCACCGTGCAAGCGATGGACCGCATCGTGGTGTTGGACAACGGCCTGATCGTGGAGCAAGGGACGCATGAAGAGCTACTGTCATTGCGCCAGCATTATTACAAGTTCTATCTGAGCGGGCAGTTGACCCAGTTTCAGCAGTGGCTTGAATTCGGGGAATGCTGGAGATAGGCAGAAAGAAGGCGCCCCCACTCAGGTGGAGGCGCCCGGTCATAATCTTTCCGTCAAATCCTATCAATTCGCCGGCTTGATGATTTGGTCAAATATTCCGCCGTCCTCGAAGTGGGTCTTCTGCGCCTTGGTCCAGCCGCCAAACAGTTGGTCGATCGTGAAGAGCTTGAGGTTGGGGAAGAAGGTCGCGTACTTGGCTGCCACCGCCGCATCACGCGGTCGGTAGAAGTTTTTGGCGATGATTTCCTGCGCTTCGGGGGTATAGAGGTAGTTCAGGTACGACTTGGCCGCCTTCAGGGTGCCTTTGCGGGCACTGACCTTCTCCACCAGGGCCACCGGAGGTTCCGCCAAGATACTCGTGGGAGGCACCACGATGTCCACCTTGTCCGGACCCAATTCCTTTTTCGAGAGGAACGCCTCGTTCTCCCAGGCCAACAGCACGTCGCCGATGCCGCGTTGGACAAATGTTGTCGTCGCCCCGCGAGCCCCGGCATCCAGAACCGGTACATGCTGGAACAGCTTTTTCACAAATTCCTTGGCCGTTGCATCCGATCCACCCGGCTGCTGCAAGGCCCAGCCCCACGCGGCCAAGTAGTTCCAGCGCGCCCCGCCCGAGGTTTTGGGATTGGGGGTGATCACCGAAACTCCCGGTTTGATCAAGTCATTCCAATCCTTGATGCCTTTGGGATTTCCCTTGCGGACCAGGAATACGATGGTGCTGGTGTAGGGGGTGCTGTTGTGCGGCAATGTTTTCTGCCAGCCGGCGGGTAGCAACTTGGCTTTCTCGGCGATGGCATCGATGTCATAGGCCAGCGCCAGGGTCACGATGTCGGCATCCAAGCCATCGATCACGGCGCGGGCTTGTTTGCCCGATCCGCCGTGCGACTGCTTGATCTCCACGTCGTCGCCCGTTTTCGACTTGTACAACTCGGCAAAGGCTTTGTTCAGATCGACGTAAAGTTCACGGGTGGGATCGTAACTCACGTTGAGGAGCTGGATTTTGGAAGCCGACGCCAGCGAGGCGGCGATGCCGAGGATGGACAAAATATGTCTAGTTTTCATAGTCGATTCCTTGATGATCAGTAAACGGTAATTAGAAGGAGGTGCTTGCAACGACAAAGAGCTGGTTCTCGCTCTTGCGGTCGCGGACAACTTTGATGGCAGCGCTGGGATCAACCAAAGCCCCGTCGTTGAAATCGGTGCGTTCAAAGCCGATCTGCAGGCGGCTTCCCTTGATCAGGTGCCAGTTCAAAGCGGCCCCGTAGGTAAGGACCGAGCGGGCCGAAACCGTTGAGTCGGCAAAGTTGGCATTGGTGAAGGCTTTGTCGTCCACAGAAAGGCCAGAGACTCGTGCCGAGATTTCGAAGGCACCCACATCTCCGGTGGTGGGGTTGAACGGATGGCGTGGGGACACGCCCGCAACGTTGGCATCCTCGCCGGTGATGACCCACGAAAGAGCGGCTTGCCAGGCGGAAACGGACAAATCCTGGTTGAAAACGCCGAGAGTGGTCTTGTTGTAACGGTAGACGACGCCCTTGTTGGTCGACGATTTGCCAATCGAATCCGTGGCCACCACCGTGATCCCGCGCTTGATTTCCTGAACCGACTGGATCCATTCGCCATACGCCAAAAAGGGTCCGAAGGTCCACTGGGCCTGAGGAGCAAAGCGGTACCCGATCCCATCGACAGTATCTGCTGCCTTCCAAGAGAAAAAGGAATTCCCCGAAGTAACCTTGTACCCCGAAGGCGTGGAATTGGCGTGGAATCCAGCGTTGGCCGCGAACCCAATCCCGAGTCCGTCCACATATTCCGAAACACCTTTCAAAGGCAGTGTCCAAATTCGCCCGTAAAGGTCCTTGTCATCGTTGGCGTCATTGTTGAGGTTCGAGGCATCGGCGCCACCGTTGAACACGCCCACAGCATACTGCACTCGATCCGACGCGAAGGCACCGAACAATTGGGCCCCTACGTCACGGTTGGGGCCGATCTGGGCCGGCAACGCGCGGTCGTAGAAGAGCAGGTCCGAAGGCGACACGAAGCGCTCCCATTCCAGCGGTACCTGGAACTTGCCGATGCGCGCCTTGAGCCCGGGTGCGTATTTGATATCCAGGTAAGCATCCTGGAGTGCCACACTTCCCTTGCTCCAGTCCGAGTTGATCTTGAATTCCAAGGCCTTGCCCAAAATGCCGTCGAACCCAAAGCGAACGGTGGTGTTCTGAAATTGGTCGAGGGTCTTGTCGTTCTCGTCCACCAAGTCCCAAGCAGCCCCGCTACGCACGATGCCGCGAAAGCGGATGGCGTAGGCCGTGTCGGCCGAGCGGATCCAAAGCCCACTCGCGTTGGCTTGCAGCCTCACCGCGGCCTTGGCGGCGGCGGCGGCGTCTTCCAGGTCGTTTTCGTGCAGGCGCTCCAAGACCTTGATCTTCTGGTCGAGGGCTTCGGTCTGGGTTTTGGAGGCTTCCAACCAGGCACGCAAGGAGGCGACTTCCGGACTGGGGACGGGGTTCGGGACGGCGGCGGAATCAGGCCCGGCAGCGAGCAGAAGGCCGAAGACAAGGGACAAGGATGCAGACATGAGGAGACTCCTGATATTATATGCTTGATGGTTTAGGTAGACTATTGTGCACAAATCAAAATCAACAACCCGGCTTCCCGACACCCACGAGAAGCCAGCGGACAGAGTGGAGGGCTTGCGGCCATAAGTCACGGAAACCCGGCGACAAGGCGCAAACCGCTTCCCTCTTGATATTCCTACTAAGCATACAGGAAACATATACCAAGTCCATCCACTCTGTCAATAGGATATTTTACCGATCTGTCTACTAGACTTTAATCTCATCCAAACCAAGCTTTGCCGTCATCCATTTTCGATCCCGAGCAGCTTTAACGATATTGTCGATCGTTTTTATAGACTTTCAACCAGAGACAACATATAATTCATACATGTTGTCTCTGGTTTACAAGTTCAACCGAAGGCAAGCACAGAACTTTCGCCACTATCTAGACTAGCTACCCTATAGATATAGGGCAATATCCAGAAAGGATTTGTCGTGTCCTCCCACCCAAACGCTCCCGAACAAAGCCTTCGCGATTCGCCCTCCGACAACGCCCAAGACGCTGGAACAAACTCCACCTTCACACCGGGAGGGGAAATCGACCCACACCTCGAAGCGGACACCTCCCGCTGGAGCTTGCAGGACGTCGTGCGCGACCTTCGGGAATCGCGGGAGATCTCCCACAACATCCGACACCGCGGAAGCCTTCGGGAATACCCGTCGCACCAGGCCATCGCCTCGATTTTGGACGGTTTGGCCGCGGCGCTCTTCCCCACCCATTTCGGCCGAGCCCATGTCACCGACGAAAGCATCGACTTCTTTGTGGGCGACATGTTGGGACGCACCTTCTCGACCTTGCGGGACCAGGTCCGGCGCGGCATGCTTTCCAGCACCTTCTTCGCCAACGACCAAAACCCGCATGTCGAGGAAGAGGCAACAAATATTGTCCGAGCCTTCGCGTCCAAACTCCCCGGCATCCGCGGGCTGTTGGTCAGCGACCTGCGCGCCGCCTACGCCGGGGACCCGGCCGCCAACAGCCTTTCCGAAATCCTGCTTTCCTACCAGGGCATGAAGGCGATCATCCTAGATCCCGCAGTAGAGAGGGATGTGATGGTGCCCAGATCGTTTGATGACTGGGTTTTTCGTCCGACCGACGGCGCACTTGGATGGTGCGGGGGAGGGAGGCGAAAAGACCAGGCGCGAACGAGATGGGCGGCCAGCGCGCCCGGTTCTACTGGGGGATCTAGGATAGGCACTACCGCATCGCCCACGCCTTGCACGGATTAGGTGCCACCTTGGTCGCCAGGGTGATGTCGGAAATCGCCCATTCGCGCACGGCGGTGGACATCCACCCCGGAGCCCGCATCGGGGGCAGTTTTTTCATCGACCATGGCACCGGGGTGGTGATCGGCGAGACCACCATCATCGGCGAACGGGTGCGCCTGTACCAAGCCGTGACCCTTGGCGCCAAACGCTTTCCCACCGACGAGACCGGCGCCCTGATCAAAGGCTTGGCGCGACATCCGGTGGTCGAAGACGATGTGGTCATCTATGCCGGAGCCACCATTTTGGGGCGGATCACGATCGGCAAGGGTTCGACCATCGGCGGCAATGTTTGGCTCACGCGCAGCATTCCGCCAGGATCCTCCATCACCCAAGCCGGCGCCCAACAAGAAATTTTGCAAGACGGCTCGGGCATTTAGAGCCCGACCAATTCAACCAACCCAAACCCTGGAGAACCAACATGGCCAACCCGAACGATCCACTCCCCACAGCCTTGGGGGACGTCGCCGCGCGGCAGCTCGCCAATGCGACCAAAACCGTCCCGCAGATGTCGGGGATCACGCCTCGCTGGCTGCCCAGGCTCTTGCAATGGGTACCGGTGGAAGCGGGCATCTATCGATTGAACCGCGTGAAGGAAGGGTCGTCGGTTTCGGTGGACTGCTCGGGACGCGACGAACGCGAACTCCCCAACACCTTCGTGGACTACGACGCCCAACCGCGCGAATACTTCTTGTCGGCGGTGAACACGGTGCTGGACGTGCACACCCGCGTGTCGGAC
>CAIKAA010000276.1 GCA_903825275.1 uncultured Fibrobacterota bacterium
CTTCCCGGCCTATCTCCAAACCCAACCCTCACGCGCTGGGGGGGTATCGGACCTTTCCATTCACTGCTGGTTCCAGGCTTGGTTCCCGACGGCATCGAAACCTTCCATCGGGTTCGCAAACATTTTCAGGCCAAGGGCGACACGTCCGTCCTCACCTACCCCTACATTGGATTTACCCTCGAAGCCCTTTTTGAAGTCATCGACCAATTTTTAACAGATTGCTCCCACCAAAAACGCAGTCCCATTCTGGTGGGCGTTTCCGTCGGCGGAGGTTTCTTGATCGAATACCTGCGGCGCAAACGGTTACAAAACCAAGACCCGAAAATCGCGGGCCTGGTGTTGATCTCCCCCCTGAGTTCGGTCGAAGACCTAGCGCCGATTTTGAAACGTCTGTGGGCACCCATTGTCCAGGACGATCCTGCGGCAACCCAGGCCCTGGAGAAGGGAAGAAGTTTTTTCCGACAACTCGCCTCCAAATCAGCCCCCAAGAGCAAGATCCCCGCTGGGTGGAAAGGCTTTTTCAGCGCCTTCACGCCCCAAGGACTGAGTGAAATTTTGGAAGCCCCTTTGCGCGCGCGCATCGAGAAGACCTTGACCCGAATGCCCGCCCACGGCGCCATTGTCCGCTGCCGAATCTTGAAGGAACTGCACGGGTTGGAAAAGACCGGCCCGGCACAGGTCCTGACCACCCAACCCACCCTGATTCTTTGGGGATCGAAGGAACGGCACACCCTGAACATCGATGGCCCCGGGGTCCAAGCCCTATGCCGCCCCGAGCTGGCCGAAAAGCATTTCCCCGACTGCCAAGTCCAGTGGATCTACACCGACTCGGGGGAAACCGTTCCGCACGCCAGCCTGTTGAAGCACGATAAGGCCTTCGCACGTCCGTTGCGCGTGTTTCTGAAGAGAATTTGAGGAAGTAGAGAGAGGTGGCCAAGCCTGTGGAACTGTCGGAAAACAGGTCTTCCCCATTCCGCAAGCCCCACCGAGCAAACCACCCTTGGCACCAAAGGTGCCCTGCCGGTTTTGCATTGCCGTAGCAGTCGACAGCTCAGCGCATCGCCTGGGGTTGTCGAAGGGACAGGCTTTCGGGGGTTCAGACCCGGAGGGGAAGGAATCGCAGCTCGTGTGTCTGAGAATCCTCCGACCGCTACGTGTTCATAAAGCAGGCGGAGCATCCGCAGGGTGCCAGGGTTTTAACCCGAGCTGCGTTCCGCGCATGGGCTCGGGTTAAAACCCTCGCAGGGCCCTTCGACCAGGCTCCCTTCGACAGGCTCAGGGCATCGCAGGGGAGCCTCAGGCGATGCCTTGCGCCTGTCGAAGGGACAGGCTTTCGGGGGTTCAGACCAGAGGAGAATGAAGCGACATCCCTGGTACAGAACTAGCGTTTTCTGGACTGGAAAGTGGTACACTCACCTCCAAGATCGGACCTTCCAAGAAGTTCCTCATAGGTGGTGTTCCTTCATGAAGCTTTTTGATTTCACAAGCATCCGCGTGCCCTTTGGCCCCAACTTCCCTTGGAGAGATTTGGGTCTTGCAAGTCTGGCCTTCGGCTTGGGCCATTTCGTCAACCTTGGCTATGCTTCGACCACGAACCAGATTTCGTTGAATTGGCTTTCCGCCTCCCTCGGACTGATCGCCGTCCTAAGGTTGCCACGGTTCGCTCGACGGCCATTGTTGGCAGGATTCTTTCTGACAGGATTGATTGCGCATTTGATCCAAGGAACATCCCCGCTTTTTGCCATGGAACTGTCGCTGTGGACCCTTGTCGAGATCTTGGTGGCCAACGGATTGATCCGGCGGCTGGTCGGCAAGCGCCCCACCCCGCTCTCGATCCAAGACGCCTTGAAGGCTCTGTTCTTGGCGTTGTTTGTCGCTCTCCCCATCGGCGCGGGTCTGGTGGGGACCAGTGCTCACCTTCACCTGGGAACCAATTGGTTCACCTGTGCCTCCCATTGGTGGACAAGCAACGCGATCGGGATCCTTCTCCTTCTGGCTCCCGGCTTGGCGGCCGGTCGACGGGAATGGAAGAAGCTCGCCACAAAAGGAGAACTGATCCGATTCCTGACGGAAGTCATTGTCGTGATTCCGTTGGTGATCTTGGCTCTGACCAATCTGCCGCAACCGTTCATCGTCATCACCATTCCCTTCTCCATCCTTGCCTTGCGAATTGGCTTGCTGCGTACCTCTCTGGTGATCTGGACGACCCTTTCGGTCATCTTGGTGGCCCAATTTTCGGGATGGATCAGCATCCCCGAAGTGCTTTGGGCGACAAAGTCTCTGCCACTGGGAATCGCCGGTGCCATGAGCGCCTTCCTCCCCATCCTCATTGGCGTGATCGGTGATCAAGCCAAAAATCAACTGGCACTGATCCAAGCGAGCGAGCAACGATTCCGAAGCATTTTTGATTCGGCGACCACGGGATTCGCGCTGCTGGACCAAGACGGCAAAATCCTGAAGTTGAACATTTTCTTCCAACATTTCCTGGGACGTGATCCATCCACCCTTTTGGGGCTGCACCATACGGAACTTCTCGTTCCCGAGGACCGCACCTCACCGACCCAGCCCCCCGAAGAGATCTCGAGAACGACCCAGGGAAAAGGAAGCAGGTTTCGGTTCCAAAGCGAAAAAGACGAGACAAATATTGTCTGGGGCCTTTCCAGCATCCGAGCACTCGCGGGAAGCTCCAACCTGTTCCTTTTGCAAGTGGAAGACATCCACGATGCGGTGGTCTCCGAGCTGGAATTGATTCGAAGCCGGGCAACGTTGCAAAGCATGATCGACAACCTTCCCGGGATGGTCGGACTTTGGGGGACCGATCTTCGAAACCAGTTTGCCAACAAAGCCTATGTCGGGTGGTTCGGAACCTCGCCGGAATCTCTCAAAGGCAAGCACTTGCGCGATTTTCTCGGGGAGGAGTTGTTCGAACAAAACGCGCCCTTCATCCATGCCGCCCTTCAGGGAGAAACCATCACCTTCGAACGGGAATTGGCCACCCAGTCCGGACAGCGCTGGTCCCTGGCCACCTACGTTCCCAACCTCCTCGATGGCCAGGTCGTCGGTTTTTACGTGATGGTCACCGACATCACGCCGGTGAAGCTGGCTCAGAAAGCCGAGCTCGATTCCTTGACCCGACTGAGCGACATCATCGACGGGGCCAGTGAATTCAGCATCATTGCGACAGATCTTGACGGCACCATCCAATTGTTCAGCCTGGGCGCGCAACGAATGCTAGGATACCGGGCCGACGAGGTGGTCGGGCTTCGAAATCCCACCCAGTTCCACCTGCCCGAAGAACTTGAACGGCGATCCCAGGACCTTCAGGAAGCCACCGGAAAGACCTTGAACGGATTCGATTGTCTGGTCGATGCGGCGCGTCTAGGCGAGTCGGATTCACGGGCTTGGACCTATTTGAAGAAGAATCGGTCCACCGTTCCCGTCCAACTCGTCGTGACCCCGTTGCACAACCACCTGGGCGAAGTGGATGGATTCTTGGGTGTCGCACGCGACATCACCACCGAACGCGAAGCCATCCGGGCCATCGAAGATGCCCGAGCCCAAGCGGAATACGCGAGCTTGATGAAGAGCGAATTCGTCGCCAACATGAGCCATGAAATCCGCACGCCCATGAATGCGGTATTGGGCATGGTCCAGTTGATCGGCAAGACGTCCATCTCGCCCAACCAGCGCAAGTATCTGGACATGATCCGCAAATCGGGTCGATCCCTTTTGGGCATTTTGGACGACATTCTGGACTTTTCCAAGATCGAAGCGGGAAGAATGCGGATCGAACCCGTGGATTTTCTCCTCGACGATCTTCTCGAAAACATTTCCAACATCGCTTCGGTGAATGCCTCGGGGAAGGATTTGGAAATTTCCATCACCGTCGATCCTTCGGTTCCGGTTCAACTCCATGGCGATTCGCTACGCTTGCAGCAAGTTTTGGTGAACCTGATCGGAAACGCCCTGAAGTTCACCATGCAAGGCGAGGTGGCGGTCACCATTGAAGTCCTTTCTGCGGACGAGAATTGGACCCGAATCGGGATCCGGATCCGCGACACGGGAATCGGCATGACCGATGAACAGCAACGTCGGTTGTTCCAGCCCTTCTCGCAGGTCGACTCTTCGAATACACGTCGCTTCGGCGGCACCGGTCTGGGACTGACCATCACCAAGAAGCTCCTGGACATGATGGGTGGCCAGATCGGCGTGCGAAGCATGTCGCAAATCGGGACCGAATTCTTCATTTCGCTGCCCTTCCCGAAAGGCAACACCACAGACACCGACCCTCAAGTCCTGGCCATTCGGCCGTTGAGCCTTTTGGCATTGGAAGACCACCCCTCGTCGCAGCTCAGCCTGGAAGCCTCGGCTTCGCGCTGGGGCTGGAAGATCGAATTCGTGCCCAATCTCCACGAATGCTTGGAAGTGCTGGATCGCCGCGAAGTCATTTCTCCGTTCGACGCTATTTTGGTCGATGGCAGCGTGGCCGGATGGGATGACAGAAGATGCATTGAGCGGATCCGCGAGATTTGCCAGCGCGAGGTCACGGTGATCAAGATGGTCCGAACTGCAGTAGAAAATCCCGCCGATGAGGGAATCCGACTGCTCGACGGAATTCTCGTCAAGCCCATCACCTCGCTGGGACTTTTGAAAGTCCTCAAGAACAATTTGGGCCAGCCCGTCGATGAAGAAGAGGAATCGCGCCAACATCTGGAACAAATCGCCTCCGAACGATTGACTCTCCAGGGCATCCGCATCCTATTGGTGGAGGACAACGCATTCAACCAAGTGGTCGCCACAGAGACCCTCCAGGCACTGGGAGCCGGGGTTGACTTGGCGGAAAATGGCAAAGCAGCGGTGGATCAATTGAAGCGGAACCCCCAATCCTACGACCTTGTTCTGATGGACGTGCAGATGCCCGTCATGGACGGCTACACCGCCACCCGAATCATCCGGGAAGAGCTGAAGTTGACCCATCCCGTGATCGCGATGACCGCAGGCGTTTTGCCCTCGGACCGGGACAAATGCATGGCTTGCGGGATGAACGGCTTCATTTCCAAACCCTTTGAAGTCGAGGAATTGATCCGGATCTTTCGTCGCCACCTACCCAATACATCGATCCAAGACAAGCAATCGGCCCAGCCCCCCCGGACGGGAAGAAAACCGGTTTTCCATGCCGATCAGCTGTTGCACAGCTTGGGCAACACCAAAGAGGCGATGAAAACGGTGCGTTCCCTCGTCAAACAATTTTTGGACATCGCCCCTGGCACCATCCGGATGGGACGGGAGTGTGTGGGAAGAGGCGACTTGGAAGAGGCGACCCGCGCCTTCCACAACCTGAAGTCGAGCTCCGCAACCTTGGGTGCGATGGCGTTCGCTTCCTTGGCCCAGCAAATCGAATTGGGACTCCAGGAATCGGAGCGGAAAAATTTGATCCCTCTGATCGAACAACTTTCCGACGAATACGACCGGGTTTTCCGAGAAGCCGGAAATTGGCTCAAAGCCACCGATTTTGGTCCCCTGTCCGAACCCGGAGTGGTCTAAACGATTCCAAAGATTGCCAATTTTCATGAATCCAGCCACGTCGGATCCCGTTTTTGGGTTGAATCAACCCTGGTTGGCTTCTGGGGAGTCCGACCCCTCGTCCAATGGACTGATTTGTCGTCTTTCCGATCGCCATCCCGGAGGCATCAAGCCATCGCGGAAATGCCCGGAATTTTTTGGCAGCGCAGGTGGGCAACATGGGGTTCTTCAAAAAAAGGGCGATCAACAGGAACTTGCCAGCCAGGTTTTGCGACCAAATTATCGATGTCCACTTCTGACCCAATCAAGTCCACCCAACCAATTGTGCAGGAAAGATCGCGGTTCACCCAAGATTTGAGCTGCGGAAGATCTGGTTTGGGTGCGATTATACGGGTAGGACACTCGAAGGATCGGACTTTTTTGGCCCTGGTGGGAACGAATTCA
>CAIKAA010000277.1 GCA_903825275.1 uncultured Fibrobacterota bacterium
ACATAGCGGTGCAGCATTGCTTGGGAGCCCCGCTCGGACTAAAGTCCTCGCATGATCCTTGGGCCACAGTTTCGCAGCCTTGCTTAGGGGCCCTGCGAGGGTTTTAACCCGAGCCTATGCAGGAATGCTGGCCCTCCGCAGCTCGGGTTAAAACCCTCGCATAATCCTTGGGACACAGCGGCACGGCATTGCTTGAGAACCCTGCGAGGACTTTAGTCCGAGTCATCAAGTTCTGAGACACAACGGCGCTGCATTGCTTGGGGGCCCTCTCTCAGGCAACGGTCGGTGTGACGGTTTAAATGCGAGGATCGGATGCAGTTGCCATAACATGGAATTCGGAAAGATGTGATATCTTTCATTCACTCTCGAAAGGCTTTCCCATCACAAAAATTCATCTCCTCTTAATGGCCTCCTTCGGGCTCATTCCTACCGCGCAATGCCGCGAAATCCTTCGTGCCGATTTTGAATCGGATACCTTGGGGGCCTATACTTTGGCCCAATGCAAGGCGAAGTTCCCCGGCATCCTCTTCAGTAGCGGACTCGGCAGCGCCAATCGAGTGTCTGTGGTAGCCGCTGGCGATACGGCGGGGAGTGGGCATGCCTTGCGTGTTCTCTATCCAGCCAATGTTTTTGGTGCGACGTCCAGCGGGGCGGAGTGGGTTTCGAGCCTAAGCGGGAATGGGGATGTGGTTTATCTGCGCTATCGCCTGTTTTTTCCCGATAGCTTTGATTGGACAAAAGGCGGAATGCTACCCGGCCTCTGTGGTTCGCAATGCAATTCCGGTCCAAGCGCCCCGACAGGTTCTGACGGGTGGTCGGTGCGCATGGAGTGGGGCGCGGGCGGTTCCTTGGGGCAGCGAATCTATTGGAAAGGTCAAAAGGCCACCACGGGCGGAGATTACATGCCATGGTTTACGGGTATCAAATCGGTTGGGATGGAGACCGGAAAATGGCATGAAATCCAGTTCATGGTTGCCCTGAACACGCTAGGCCAGTCCGACGGACGGATCAAGGGGTGGTACGACAGTGTCTTGTCCTTCGAGATGTCGACCATGCGCTTTCGAGATCTGGAAACCATGCACATCAACAAGTTCATGTTCACCACCTACTTTGGGGGAAACTCTGCCGATTATTCACCCAAAGAGGAAAACCACCTCTTGATCGACGATATCATCGTGTCGGATTCGTTCATTGACAACAAAACGCTCGCGCTCCGAGAAGGAAATTCCTTGTCGAGCTCGAACGGGCATTTGGAGGGGAGCGCTCTTCGTTTCGATCCAAGTTTCGAGGGGAGCTTGGTTCAGATCTTGGATATCCGCGGCAAGGAGCTGGCTCATCTTTCGATCAAGACAGGAATGGTTCAACTCCCACAAAGCCTTCCGAGAGGAGTATCCTATCTCTCTGTCCCGACGCGAGGCTGGACGGGGCGGTTTGTGCTGCCGTAATCGGTTGTTGAGGGCGAGGTTGGAGTGTCCTTGACGTGTTGGCCTTCGGTTTTCTTTCCCTTGCCGGAAATGGGGGATTGTCTTCAAGCGAACTCATCGACAATGGAAATCGAACAGAAAAAAATGCGCACCGCCAATGGAACCCCGGTGCCGACCGGCATGTAATTGTGGAAGATCGAGATCAACACGATCGAGGGGCAACACGATCGAGGGGCAACAGCTGGAGAGCGTGAAGCGGTTGGGCGTGCAGGAGAGGAAGTAGGGGTTACGCCAGCTCCATTTTTTTTGCCAGCAATTTGATGGATTTCACCCGTTCGTAAAGCTGTGCATCTTCATGGTACAGCTTGCTCACATCGTACATTCTTTGCAAGTTCATCCAATACTCCACCGAAGTATCAAATCGAGCGCCTAAAAGGATGGCTGTTTCGACGGTAATTCCCCGGCCGCCCATTGACTAGATCATTGATCCTTTGGGCGGAAATATCCAGTTGCTTTGCCAGTTCCACCTGAGAGAGATCGATTGGTTTCAAGTACTTGTTGAACAGGATTCGCCCCGGGTGGGTGGTCAGGCGATTCGTTGGAATCAGTTCCCTTGCGTTCATGGTTGTCCTCCGTGCGATGGTGGTCGAGGTTCACTCGCTGCAAGGATGTCGTCGATCAGTTCTTGGGCTTTTCCCTATAAATTCGTTGGTAGCCTCGTTGATGCGAACGGAAAAGCAAATTCTTTCTTCGTAGGCGGCACCCTACTTCTTCGCGCGGATCCGCTTCAGTTGGGCTTCCAGCCAGACTTTGCTATCTACCTCGGGCTTGTCGGGACAGGCGACGCGGTAGGGCTTGCCGGTCATCGAACTTTCGGTGGCCGCAAGGCGAATGAAATCTTCAGCGGAGTGGATCTTGTCCTTCTTCTGGAGATAGTCGCGCTTGGTTCCCAGATGATCGGTGGCCTTGGTCGCGTCGTACCAGGTCCCGTTGCGTTGGAATTTGCAACCCGACGTCTTGAGCGATTGCAAGAGCTGGTCGATTTCGGTGTTGGCCGCAGGCGCGGCTGCCATCGATAAGGCTACCAATGCCATGACAATTCCTGTCCATTTTTTCATCAGGATAACTCCAACATGCGGTCCAAGGCTTGGGTGGCGAACTGTCGTGTTTCTTCATCGACCACGATTTGGTTCACCACCACGCCCTCGACCAGGTTTTCCAGCACCCAGCACAAATGCCACGGGTCGATCCGAAACATGGTGCTGCACAAGCACTGGATCTTGGACAGAGGCTGGATGTCCTTGTCGGGATGCAGAGCGGCCATGCGTTTGACCAGATTGACTTCGGTTCCCACGGCCCATTTGGAGCCGGCAGGCGCCTTGGCCAATTCGGAGATGATGAACGAGGTCGATCCCGCGAGATCGGCCGATTGGGTCACCTCGAAGGTGCATTCGGGATGGACCAGAATTTTTCGTTCGGGGTCGGTGGCGCGCCAGTGGTCGACATCCGATTTGTTCATGCGGGTGTGGACTGAACAATGGCCTTTCCACAAGATCACCCGGGCGTTGCGGTAAGCATCTTCACCAGCGCCGCCATCGTGGATCTTGGGATCCCACAACGGCATCTGGTCCAGGGAAACGCCCAACTTGAACGACGTGTTGCGTCCCAAATGTTGGTCGGGTGCGAACAAGACCGTCTTCCCGGTTTGGCCAAGCGCCCAGGTGACAATTTTTGGCGCATTGGTGCTGGTGCAGACCACGCCGCCGTGGGCGCCCACCACTTTCTTGACCGCCGCCGAAGAGTTCACGTAGGTGATCGGCAAAATGGAAAGACCCAAGCTTTCCAGATATTCGATGGCACTTTCCAGTTCTTCATGGGTTGCCATGTCGGCCATCGAACAGCCGGCGGCAAGATCTGGCAAGATCACTTTTTGGTGGAACGCGGTGAGCATGTCGGCCGATTCGGCCATGAAGTGGACTCCGCAAAACACGATGTATTCCGAACTGACCTTCGCGGCCCGGCGCGACAATTCCAGCGAATCACCGGTGATGTCGGCCAACTTCACGATCTCGTCGGCTTGGTAGTGGTGCCCCAAAATGGTCAAACGATCACCCAGCTCGGCGCGTGCCGCTTGGGTGCGTTCCAGGGCTTGGTCTTGGGTCAGTTCACGGATGGTCGCGAAATCGATGGGCATGGGGTCAAAGTACGTAATAAGCAAGAATGTTTTCGCTTACAGGAGGAAGGAACGGTGCCTGTTCACCTTTCAACAGAAGCTACGGCGATCCAAAGAGAAAGGTTCTTTCTGGTGGGACGTTGGCCCACCTGATCCTGGCCGCTAGGTTGGATGGCGATTAGGCTCTTTCCGTTTTAAGGAATTGGTTCCCGCCTAGACGGTTCCTGTTCGAAACTACGAGCTGGTAAAAAAAGTTGACAACTCTTTCTCGAAACGTAAAAAGGATTTCTAGCCTTCTTAGTTCCACGCGCTCTTCCAAGGAATTATGATGAATACAATTTCCACCAGATTGTTCCGTGCGATCGGGATTTCCGTGCTTCTTGTCACTGCTTCGCAAGCAGATGTCACAAGTCTGACGGTAAAATCCACCCCGAGCAACTACCGTCTCCTTTCCGATCCAGTCAAGTGGGCCGATCTAAGGATCAATGACTTGTACACCATTTATTGGGGCAATGCCACAGCCGCCGGTTATTTTCACCCTCATTGGCAGATCTGGGTTGACTTCGAATTCACCGCATCGAGTGGGATTACCTACCAAGGGCAATACACAAGACAAGTCGATGGGGCTAGAGTTTGGAGTCCCTTGGCGACGGATATCGGGTATGGGACTCATTACGCCTATGCCGCTTCCGATTACCGAAGCATTCTGGAAACATCCAGCTTTCCGAGCGGTCGCTGGCACATGAATAAATTTCCGAACGAACAAGCTAAAATTATCGCTGATCTTACCCAATATGTCTCCAATCACGGAGGATTTCTCCCCTTGCCACCACCGGATCAGGCAAACCGACGGTCGCTTGAGGTCCCGATCCTATTTATCCACGGTTTAGGAGATTCTGCATCAAGATGGGGGGTTAACTATGCTGTACGTGAATGCAAAAATCCTATTGGGGTTGGTATGGGATCCGTAGGCATTGGAATGAAATCAAAATTAGAGGAAAGATCAGTTTGGGTTGAAGTGGTCGATCCTGCGACGAAAACAATCAAAAAAGTACAAGAAGTCCAAAAGGTCCCGGTCTATTGGCCTGTGGTCTATGCAAATCCCCTTCAAATTGCATGCGATGATGGAACGAATATGGACAAATATTGGTCGATCGACCCAGAAATGCCATTGGAATCTGGAACAGTATTTGGTAATTCGAGTTCGAATTCTAATCAACCAACGGGCAAAAGCTCCGAGTCCCCTTGGCCTGTAACGGCGCCTCATTTGCTCACCCAACTGGGATCAAACGACCAAAAAGTCCATTTGGCCTGGGCGACCGCATCTGGTTCCGAGTCGGTGCCAACCAAACAAGATGAAGTTCTCGATCTGGATGCAGAACTTCAAACGTTGCTGGCACTTCCGGCAACAACCCCTTCAAAATATGTGTATTGGAAGGGTGGCTGGTGGTTTTTGTGCCGAACCGATGTGGATTATTCAGCCTTTATTGCTGGAAAAGTGGTTCAAGAAGACTTGAAAGATGTCCCTTTGAGCCTATTGGGTCACTTGCTCCCCGATGCCAAAAAGTATTCCCTGGTCCAAGATTACGCACCTGGGTCCGCTCCCGATATTTATGCTCGATTGGAGCATTTGGATCGCAGTTACAATTGGAAAAATCCCACCGCAGGAATCAATGGCAATGGCATTTATTTCTATACGGCGTGGGATGATGACTATTCCCAGAGAGGAAGTGCCCCAGGGCCATGGAATCCTCGAGACTATTCTGGATATGACTATGCAACGCCCTACAATTCCGCAGTTGATTTCGCGGCTTACAAAGGGCGTGGTCAATCTTTTCAACTCTACCAAAGACTGATTGAAGTTTTGGATGCAAAGTATGGGTCC
>CAIKAA010000278.1 GCA_903825275.1 uncultured Fibrobacterota bacterium
AACGCCTTCAAGGATTCCGGGGCCAACAGGCCATGTCGTGTTTCTGTCGTCAAAGGAGCTGAAGAAAGATAGGGCTGTTCCGAGACGGAGCGAACCCCAACGCTCATTTTTCAAACCCGATCAATCGCTGCCTAAATCGATTATATTTGACGCCGCATTTGGCGCGTTCTGCAACGTTCAATCATTCTTGGAGAAAACCTATGAGATCTGCTCTTCACTCGAGCCCTACCAGGGCCCGCTTAAAATTCATTCCCGTCGCGATGGCGCTTGCATCCGCCTTGCTGTCTTGCCAAGGCACCGTCGATGGCGAATACAATGTTCACGACACCAATGCCGCAGCCAACGACACCCTGACCCGTTACACGGCCATCGTCAACGTGCCCACGCCCAGCCTGCTTCCCGATTCCGTGAAGTGGACTCGTGGCGTCACAAGTGGTACGGCGACCCTCCAGTCCCAACTTGGAACCGTGTCCAATCTCCAGTACCAACTGGCTTCGCCGTTGCGGACCGACACCCTCACGAGCTGGCTTTGGACTTCGGGCCTGCGCACCATGCAAAAGCGCCATGTGTTGGGAGTCAGCGGCAACCTGATCGAAATCGCCATCGATCCCAGCATTGAACCCCGCGTGCGGGAACTTTTCGCCTTGGTCCAAAACCGCGTGAGCAAGGACAGCATCACCACTGTGTACGCCCAAGCTTTGGTGAATGGATTGGCCTTCGCAAAGGGCTTCCCCGATTCCACCCCGGTGGGACTTGACACCGCGACCGTGCGCAACCGCGCCCTTCGCTATGCCAGCACCCGCGGCATTTCGCTGGATAGCCTGGCGAAAAAATGGACCTTGGGCATGGATTACAACTCGGCCAAATCGGCGATCCTCGCCTTGGTTCCCAAAATATCCAGCGCCGATTCGCTCAAGCTGTTTCCGCTCGGCACCAAACGCGACAGCCTCGCCCCGCGCATCACCATCCTCACACCGAGCCAAACGGTCGCCGCCGCAACCAACATGTTCTCGGCCCGATGGACCGTGACGGACAATGTGGGCTTGGACTCCATCTGGGTGAATGGCATGGGCATGGCCCCGACGGATAGCAGCTATACCTTGCTAGTCAACCTGACTTCCGGTCGCAATCTGGTGGCCATCAAGGCCCGCGACAAGGCCGGAAACGTCTCGCAGGATTCCATCGTGGTCCTTCGCTTGAGCTCCACCACCGATACCTCGGCGCCAACCCTCCACCGCCTGACGGCGGGAACGACCGTATCCTACAACACAACCGCCTTCGTCGCCAGTTGGAGTGTTTTTGACAACACCAAAGTCGACTCCGTGTGGATCAATGGAATCCTCGCCCCTAGCAATTCTGTTCCCAACGACACCACCTATTCCAAGACGGTCAATCTTGCCGTGGGAAGCAACGTGATCCGCATCCGGGCTCAGGATGCCGCTCGCAATGTGCGAACCGATTCGATCGTCGTGGTCCGAACCGACCTCGGTGCCGGTCCCGGAATTGCGCGCCTCACCGCGGCGAATTCCACAGTAGCCAATTCCGTCACCTGGATTCAAGCCTCGTGGGTGGTTCGAAGCCCCATCCGAGTCAAGTCCGTTACGATCAATGGCATTCCCATGGCCATGGACACCCTCACGGGATTTGTGAAGGACTCCATTGCCAAGCTGACCGTCCAACTTTCGGTCGGAGGCAATCCCATCGTCATCAAGGCCATCAACGATTTTGGCGACGTTTCCACTGACTCGGTCAATGTGATCCGACTCGCCGCGGTGATCGATACCATCGCTCCCGTTTTGCGTCGCGTCACGCCTCTGGCCAACACCTCGGTGTCGGGCACCACGACTTCCTACGCGGTCAATTGGATCGTGAAGGACAACCAAGCCCTCGCCGCGGTCCAGATCAACGGGGTCAAGATCACCAGCACCGACAGCAGTTACACCGCCACCATCGCGCTGCTGACCGGCACCAACAAGGTGCTGATCCAGGCCGTCGACGCCGCGGGGAACATCGCCAAGGATTCAGTGAGCATTGTTCGCACCGTGGACACGTCCGCCCCATCGATGACTCTGGTCACTCCGGCAGCCAAGACCGGAACCCTCCTTCCCTTCGATTCGACGCTGATCACGGTCCGCTACAAGATCAAACACGCCACCGGGATCGTGGACACTGTCCGCATGAACGGCCTGCGCGCCCTGCGTGAAAACGACTCGACCTGGAGCGCACGTGTCCCGGTTCCCGGCAACGGAATCGCGACCGCCATCACCACCACCGCCAAAACGCTGGCCGGCACTACGGGAACCGACGTCATCTCGGTGACGCGCCGGGTCGATTCGACGCCTCCCACGGTCACCAAGCTCGCCAGCATGCCCACCAGCGTTCCCTTCGACTCCACCAGCGCCCTAGTTGGATGGACCGTGACCGACAACGGGAAACTGGCCTCGGTGACCCTCAATGGCGTGGCGATCACCAGCGCCAACGCGACCTACTCCAGTCGCGTCACCCTGGCTGTGGGCAGCAACAAGTTCATTGTGGTGGCCACCGACAGCATGAAGAATGTCCGCCGCGACAGTGTGACCATTGTCCGGGCTGGGGACGCAACGCCTCCCGTCATCGTCCGCTCCAGCACCACCCATGACACCACCATGGACGTCTTGACAAATTCCGTCAAACTTGCTTGGACCGTCACCGACAACAGCGCCCTCGGATCGGTCCGCGTCAACGGAACCCCGGTCACCGGAATCGGCGGCGTTTACACCGCCACGATTCCTCTCGTCTTGGGATCCAACAAGGTGCAGATCGTGGCCACCGATGCCTCCAACAACATCGCGATGGACACCCTCAACGTCCAAGTCGGCAACCGCGCCCCGGCCATCGCCGCAGGTGGTTATTTCGGGCTCTACTTGGGTTCCAACGGAACCGTGACTCCCTGGGGAACCACTCGTGTCCCCGCATTGACCAATGTCGCCGCGATTGCGGCGGGCGATCAATTCAGCATCGCTCTCCTCCAAGACGGCTCCGTGAGCATTTGGGACACAACAGCCGTGGCCATGGCTGCTCCAGCGGCCATGACCAATGTTCGCAAGATCGCAGCTGGCATGGCCTCGGCCATCGCCATCAAGGCCGACAGCTCGGTGGTGGTCTACGGCGTCAACGCCGCCCTCGCGATCCCGACCGGTTTGAAAGCGATCCAAGTCGCGACGGGAAATGGCTATTGCTTGGCCGTCAAGTCCGATAGCACCGTAGTGGTCTGGGGAACTGGTGCCGGCAGCGCGGTGCCTGCGACCCTAGGCAAAGTGAAGAATGTGTTCGCTTCCCACGACCTCGCTTCCGCGATCACCGTGAACGGCGAGATGGTCTCGTGGGGAAACATGGGTCTGCCAAGCCCCCAAGTTGCCAAGCCTAACGACACTACCGGCGTCCGCATGGTTGCACCAGGGATGTTCCACACCTTGTTCCTGCGCGCCAACGGCGCTCTGGGTGGATGGGGATACAACGGAGCTTCCCAAGCCGCCATCCCTGCCGGTGCTCCCACCGACGGCGTGGCGATTGCCGTGGGTTACCGGTACAGCGTGGTGCTGCGCGCCAACGGATTGGTTTACGCCTGGGGAGAGCGCAACTACAACGCCAGCGTCACTCCTCCCGCCATCACGTCCCCCTGATTTCAGGTAGCCAAGTATTTGGCTTCCAAACCAAGAATTTACTGCTTCCAGCAAAGCCCTCCCTCCGGGGGGCTTTTTTTTGTCCTTTCCAAAAGATTCCCCCCTTTTCTAGACCGCAACCGTTTCGCATATCTTTGGTCCATGAAACCCTTTCGCCAAATCCTGACCGTCGCCTTTGCGGCAGGGGCCCTTCTGGGCTGCCAAAAGAAGGAAGAGACCCTTAAGATCGGCTTGGCCGGAGTCCAAACAGGACCGGATGGCGAGATCGGCACCGCCCCCATTCGCGGTTCGCAATTGGCGATCGACGAGTGGAACGCCAAGGGTGGCGTGCTGGGGATGAAGATCGAGGCCGTGACCCGCGACGATGAGGGCAAAGCCAACCAAGCCGTGGCCGTCGCCCAAGAGTTGGTGGCCGCAGGAGTGAAGGCGGTGGTTGGCCACTTCAATTCGGGCTGTTCGCTGCCCGCTTCGGAAGTTTATCACCAGGCGGGAATTGTCCAGATCACTCCAGCCAGCACCAATCCCCAGGTGACCGAGCGCGGGTTCAAGCAAACCTTCCGGATGTGCGGACGCGACGACCAGCAGGGCGACGTGTCGGCCAAGTTCGCGTTTGATTCCCTCAAAGTCACCCAGGTCGCCGTCATCCACAACAAGACCGCCTACGGCCAGGGGATCGGCGAGGTGTTTAGGAAGACCTTTGAGGCCAAAACAGGTAAGGTGACGTTGTTCGACGGGCTGGCCAGCGAAGAAATGGATTTTCGCGCCACCATCTCGGCGATCCAAAAATCCGGAGCCCAAGCGGTGTACTGGGGCGGCATGTACAACCAGGGCGGACCGTTTTACAACCAATTGCGCCAAGCCGGGTTCAAGGGAGCCTTTTTGGGAGGCGACGGGATTTACGACAACGAACTGATCAAAACCGTCGGCGCCAAAGCCGATTCGCTGTTCATCACCTTTGGTCCAGATTTCTTCCACTCCGAAGTGGCCAAGCCCTTTTTAGCAGCCTTCAAGAAGAAGTTCAACCAAGAGGCGAGCGGCTACACGATTTACGGCTACGATGCCGCAAACACCCTGTTGCAGGCCATCCAAAAAGCCCAATCCACCGATGCCGACCGCATTTCCGAAGCCTTGCGTTCCCAAAGCTGGAAAGGCTTGATGGGCGATGCCGAATTCGACCAAAAGGGCGATTTGAAAAAGGCCAATTTCGTGATCTGGACCATCCGCGCCGGAGCTTTCGCGGTTCGCTAAATCCAATGGCGCGAAAACTTGAGACGACATTCCAGTTTTCACGTCCATCTTGTCAATTTTTGACAAACACTTTTCCGACAACAGATTCGCTTTGCAATGCCCTCGTTCTCCGATGAGGGCATTACTATTTGCCCTCATGCTGGAAATCCTGGTCAATGGTTTGGCGCGCGGCGCCATCTACGCCCTTATCGCTCTGGGCTACACCATGGTGTATGGCATTTTGGGGATGATCAACTTCGCCCATGGCGAGATCTTCATGCTGGGAATGTTCGGTGCCGTCTATGCCTTGGGTGCCTTGGGCAGCGCCGGACTGATGGCGGTGGGGATCACCCTTCCACTGGCCATTGTGGCGGCCATGGTCTTTTCGGCGGGGTTTGGAATCTTGAACGAACGGATCGCCTACCGCAAGCTGCGCGGGGCCCATTTGCTGGCACCGCTGACCAGCGCGATCGGGATGAGCATCGTGCTGCAAAACTTTGTGATGCTGTCGGTCACCAAAGGCAAGGTCGATTTCCCTCGCGCCATCGCAGCACCGCTTGCCGACACCACCTGGACTTTCGGCTCCTGGGATCTTTCCTCGATCCAGGCCACGATCCTTTCCGTTCTCCCCGATGTTTGGGCTCGATGGATGGCCTCCAAATGGGTGGTGCAGTCCGTCCACCTTTCCGCCCTCCAATTGCTCATCTTCGCGATCACCTTGGGTTTGATGGGGCTGTTGTTTTGGCTCATCCAGCGCACTCGCTTGGGCATCGCGCTGCGCGCGGTGGCACAGGACCGCACCATGGCGTCCTTGTGCGGGATGAAGGTCGACGGCTTGATCACCTTGACCTTCGCGTTGGGATCGGCCTTGGCCGCTTCCGCCGGAGTGATGGTGTCCATGTACCAAGGCGTGTTGCGCTTCGATGCGGGATACATGATGGGCCTCAAAGCCTTCACGGCAGCGGTGCTGGGTGGAATTGGAAACATTCCCGGCGCGGTGATCGGCGGATTGTTGATCGGGCTGGCCGAGGATTTGACCTCCTTCACGATCGCCTCGGAGTGGAAACAATCCACCGCCTTCGCCATCCTGATCCTGGTTTTGTGGCTGCGCCCTCGGGGGCTGCTGGGAGAACGGGTGGCAGACAAGGTATGAGCAAGTCTCCCCTGGCCACGCGCCTGGCGGTGATCGCCGGATTGCTTGTATTGACTGCGCCATTTTTGTGGACCAAACTGGATCCCGACTTCAACACGGGTTTCGTCTCGCTTTCCCTAGCTCCTTCCAATGCGATTCAATTTTTGTCTGTCGTTTTGCCCGCCGCTGTGGTTGGCTGGTTGCTCGCGGGAATCGGGTTCCTTTGGGGACGATTTGGACCGACAAAACCGGTTATAGCCACCGGATCCCAAAAATTATTCGAATCACCACGGCTGCTTGTGGCCACCTGTGCGGTCTTGGCTGGTTTTGGATTTTTCATGAGCGCCAAATTCTTGTCTCTGGGAACGTTTGTGTGCATCCACATGATGCTCGCCATCGGGTTGAACGTGACGATCGGCTTTACCGGACTTTTGGTGTTGGGGTATGCGGCCTTCTACGCGACGGGCGCCTATGCTTTCGCACTTGTGGCCCACGCCTGCCCGTGGTTTCCCACCTGGGCGGCCCTGCCGGTGGGCTTTTTGGTCGCGGCTTCCACGGGCTTTCTGGTCGGGCTCCCCTGCTTGCGTTTGCGAGGAGACTACCTCGCGATCGTGACCTTGGGATTTGCCGAGGCCTTGCGGGAACTGTTGCGGAATTTGCCCCAGACCGGCGGTGACATGGGCCTGTTGGTGCCCACCAGCGCCCGGATCCAATCCCTTGGTCCGGTTGGCCAGGCCCAGGCTTCCTGGATCGCGGCGGTAGCTGTGACACTTTTTGTCGGATTGGTCATCCACCGCCTGTACCATTCCCGCATTGGCCGCGCCTGGATCGCCATCCGCGAAGACGAAACGGCGGCCGCCATGATGGGCATACCAGTGGTTCGCCTCAAGCTGTTGGCCTTTTCCGTCTCGGCGGGAATCGCGGGAGTGCCCGGCGCCTTCTTCGCCGGTTTCGCGGGATTTGTCGACCCCTCCACCGCCACCTTCGAACAATCGGTCCTGATCTTGGCCATGGTCATTCTTGGCGGCATTGGAAGCCTTCCTGGGTCCATTCTGGGAGCCTTGGTGCTCTACCTGGTCCCGACCCTATTGCGGGATTGGTTTCCCGCCATCTCCGACTACCGGCTTTTGTTTTTCGGGGCCATTTTGGTGGCCATGATGCTCTTTCGTCCCCAAGGCCTGTGCGGGTCGCCCCGCCACAAGCTGGAACTGGAGGGGAAGTCATGACGCTGGTGCTGAAGGCGACGGGAGTGACCAAATCGTTCGGCGGTTTGAAGGCCGTCCAGAATGTTTCGATCGAGGCCCACGCCGGACAGGTTTTGTCCATCATCGGTCCCAACGGCGCGGGAAAAACAACCTTCTTCAATTGCCTTTCCGGCATCTACCCGCTGGATTCAGGCACCGTCGAACTCGCCGGCAAGCGAATCAACGGACTCGCTCCCCACCAGGTCTCTCGCGCCGGACTTTCCCGGTCTTTCCAAAACATCCGCCTCTTCCCCGAAATGACCGTTCTCCAAAATGTCCTTGTAGGTCGCTTCTCGCGATCTCCCCGACAAATTTTGGCATCGGTGCTGCGTACCCGCTCCTGGCGTCGGGAGGAAGACAAGGCGTTGGCCCGCTCGAAGGAATTGTTGGAATTCGCAGGCCTGTCCGCTCGCGCCCAGGCCTGGGCGCGAGCGCTGCCCTATGGACTGCAGCGCAGGTTGGAAGTGGCACGGGCGTTGGCCACCGATCCCAAAATTCTTTTGTTGGACGAACCGGGCGCGGGAATGAATCCCCAAGAGATCGGCGAGATGATGGGGCTGGTGAAGTCCATCGCGAACCTCGGGATCGCGGTGGTGGTGATCGAACACCACATGAAGCTGGTCATGGAGATTTCGGACCGGATCGTGGTGCTGGATCACGGCGAACACCTTGCCGAAGGAACCCCCGAAGAGGTCCGACGCAATCCGCGCGTTGTCGAAGCCTACTTGGGAAGATCGGAAGACCAACATGGATGAGGCGTTGCTTCGGCTGCAAGGTGCCCGC
The DNA here is from genome assembly GCA_903825275.1 of uncultured Fibrobacterota bacterium. Lineage (GTDB taxonomy): Bacteria > Fibrobacterota > Fibrobacteria > UBA5070 > UBA5070 > UBA5070. Next base: position 8,049 of record CAIKAA010000278.1, read on the forward strand.
ACCGGCTATGGCCCCAACGACGTACTCCACGAGGTGAGCCTGGAAGTGCGCAAAGGAGAAATCGTCACCTTGCTGGGCGGCAATGGCGCCGGGAAAACCACCACCCTCGGCGTGCTGTCGGGGATTGTGGGGCTGCGCCAAGGAAGCGTTTTTTGGTGCGGACAAAATATGTCAAACCTTTCCGCAGCCGACCGCCTTCGCCAGGGACTGGTACTGTGCCCCGAAGGCCGACGGATTTTCCCCCGGCTCACGGTGGAAGAGAACCTGATCGCCGGAACCTGGGTCCGCGACCCCAAGCAGAACCGCTCCAAGCTCGAAAAAGCCTGGGGACAATTTCCGGTTTTGGGCCAACGACGCAAGCAGCTGGGCGGCACCCTTTCGGGTGGCGAACAACAAATGCTGGCGATCGCACGCGCCCTGATGAGCGAACCCAAGCTCTTGATGCTCGACGAACCATCGCTGGGATTGGCCCCTCTGGTGGTCGAAAAAATCTTTCAAATCCTGGTCGAAATCAACGCTGCGGGAACCCCTGTTTTGCTGGTGGAACAAAACGCCCACCAGGCGTTGAAGATCGCCCACCGCGCCTACGTGCTGGCC